>CALZEZ010000033.1 GCA_945643825.1 uncultured Lachnospiraceae bacterium | reverse complement strand
GTTTATGTTGTTGCTGTTAGGTAACTTATTACATTTTATTATAGTATATTAGAATCCATTTGGCAAGTGGGGGAGGGATGGCGATGGCTTCGTTTGGTTTCTTACTTGCTGTCGATGGCTTCGTTTGATTTTTCTTTGTGTTATGTAAACCATTTGCGACGTTTCCTGCCTTTTTTGAAAAATAGTCCCAGTAAATCCGCACTTTTTTTCTATTTTTAAAAATTTATCCCAGTGATTTGCCAATTCTACTGGGATAAAAATTCAAATTTTTGAATTTAGTGCGGATTCATTGGGACAAAAAACTAAAAAAATGAGAAAAGGTACGAAATCACGAAAAAGACAGAAACAGATGCGACAGATCCTGATGCTTTACCGCCTCAAAAATCCGTGCGGGTAAGCCTGCTGCCGCGCGAGCGAAATAATCCTGTTCTTCCGAAGAAGTCAAACCGCATCTTTGACAAACGGACAAGGCAGCCTCCTCAACCAGCACATGCAGCTCGTCAATCGGTCGGTCGCATAACAACTGATAAAGCAGCTCCTGCTCTGCAGGCGATATGTTAAGCCCCATTATCTCCTGTGCAAGCATCGCCAAGCCAATTGCGTTCGTCAATACCGGGTCGCAAAGATTGAAAAGTGCTTCCGCGGCATCCGGCACATAGTGCCGGTGCAGACAATTCACAACACGATTGTCAAAAGCATTCAAAAAATCATTTTCCATCTGAATCTGATGCAGGTACTGCTCGATATAGCTGACACCCTTTAGCTGCTCCGACACCGGACAAAGTGGCCAGTAATCTATGTCGCACGGAATCTCATGTGCCCCGTAATAAATATCATACTGCTCAAAAAAGATACCGAGATTATTCATAGTAGAAAGAAAAAAGACATTTTTCACACGAGGTAATTCCTGACACATCAGCTTCCACTCTACTCTTGCTTCCTTTTTCCTCCTCATCAAAATCTGGCGTCCCTGCTCTAACAGAGGTGTAAGATCCGTCTGCAGCAAAGCTGCCCTTTCTATCCCGCCTCCGATCGCTACTTCCAGCGTATACAGCATGGATTCAAAAATATTCTGTGCTCTCTCCACCGACATCGACGTACTGTCAATGCCATTAAATTTACCGGCCTGTTTCTTAAGAAGCTCCCACAGCCTGCCAAGCACCTGTGCCTGCTCTGCCTCTGTGAAATAGGTTTCCAGCATCAAAACAAATCACCTGCCTCATCTGCATTCCTGGCATCAAAGCCACTCCTCGCATATCGGTACAAGGCATCTAGCGATGTCTCGATCAGATATTCGGTGGATCCCTGCGCCCTTCCATTAAAAACATACACCATAAATTCGATGAGCTCATCATCCGAAAAAGCGTCCTGCGCCTCGCTTTTATAATAATAAAAGGCTTCCTGCAGCTGCGATAGAATTGCTTCGTAATTCTCCTGTTCAATATAAGGGGAATCACAGAATGCATAAATCAGCTTCAGCAGGATTCCGCCGCCGAATTCGATGAGTCCCGTGTTCTTTAGTGCCTCAGATCTACCTCTGACAAGTTCCCCTATCTCCTGTTCACTTAAGCTTAGACCAAAGCGCTCTGTAAAAGAATTACAGCTTCGTATCTCATTCTTTGCCTCCTCCACTGCCAAAACATTTTGTTTCTGTATTATGTCCAGCATATTAACCTCCATTCCGCAGACATCCTCCCTGTGTTTCGTCGTATATTCTATTTACGCCGAAATTGGGTACTATTCAAGACTGGATTTTTTTCGCAAAATGTGGTAATATAACAAATGTCGAGAGGAAAATTTTTATAAAAAATGTTTCCTCTCGACTTTTTTCTGATCCTAATATGAGTTTGGCATAGTTACTTCGTCGTCATCGCCCGCTCCGGTTCTCTCATAAATAATCTATTGATTCTCGGATATATTCGCTAAAAGTAGCTGGCAAACAATGTCTTTTTATTACATCAGCACAATATTTTTTATAGATTGACTTCAACGCTTTACTTTTAGAATTGTCATTCCGCTTTGCATAATATACATATGCTGTAAGCAGTACTATGTCAAAAGTAATTATATCGACATCCTTCAAATCGGCTAACTCATGTGCAACATTATCGACCATAATCTCTCGGGAGCAAAAATAATTGATGCCATGGTACGCAGCATACGCAAGACTGTATACCTCTCCACGATCCCTTGAGCTTCCTCTGGTATATCTCACCAATTCATGTTCTGCAATATTATTAAAAATAGTAGTATATTGCGGATCTCTGCCAAACAATCCACCTTCACTCACAATCTTTACCTTACTTCCCACATAGCTATCAACAAAAGTCCGCGCATCATCATCCAATTCTTTGTATACTTCGTCGTGTATGTATATTATCGCAAAACTCTCAAATAATGGTTCTAAGAAAACGGCTTTCATGTTTTCAAAAGAACAATTCTTATCAGAACCACGATTTTCGATGCCTACCATAAAAATATTAGCGTCAAATAGCACTGGTTTATTCTGTAAATCATGCAGAGTAGTTTTTTCAAGTGGTGTTATCATAGGCAATTACCTGCGCTTTTCATTTATAATTGAAAATAATACCTCATCATCTTCTTCATCCTCTTCCTCTTCTGTATTATCCATAAGAAAATCATTTAATAAAGTCATATCCAAATTGAGCTTTTTTGCATCTTCAAGGATATCCTGTTCTGATGCATTCCCTGATAAATATGCTTTTTCCATATCCTGGTACGTAGAACTATATGGAATAACATATGGATTTTCATTGCTATACAATTCGGTGACTTGCTTGCCAAAAATTTTTATCTCCTGAAGTACTTTCTTTATAAAAGCATAATTATCAATATAAGAATCGACTCTTGCAATATATCGTTCTTCCGTTAATCTGTAAATGACCGCTTTTAATGGCATTTGGTATTTGATCGTAAGAAAAATAATCAGAGAAGCAAATCCACTAAAATCCAATTTTCCAGCGTCAGGCACTCCAACAGCTCTACAGAAATCGCGTATTTCATTTGACAGCGCAATTTCCGGCAGTAAAAGCTCTGCTGCAAATCTACATGCTTTCTTCTCATTTACATTCTTTAGCAAACTAAAATCGCAGATATACGGATTCTCTTTGAATATCTGATAGTCTCTCTCATAATGATAATATTCATGTGCGGCTGTAAAAATCTGATTGGCCAGTGGTTTATTCGAATTGAGAATAATATATGCCCTTTCGCCACCAGTTGTAGGAATATATAACATTCCATCAATCTTTTCCGAGTCGAACGGAACTAGCTCAAAGCGAATGTGCGCATTCTGCTTCCGAATCCATGCAAAAATATCTGATCCTATTGGTGCCAAAGCATAATCTACTCTCTTTTCTTTCACGAGTTTCTTTATATCCATAAGATCATCATCTGAAAGCGAAGCTGTGTTGAAGTCATATTCATTTTGATAATACTGTTCAAACAATTCACTATGATCAATTGACGTCATAACTACCTCTCTTAGCGAGTAATTCATACTTTTCCTTAATACGAATTCTTTCTGCCATTTCTTCAATCTTAATCTTATCAGACTCCTCCAAACTACCCATAAGATATACAAGAGAATCTGTTGTAGAATCAACAAAGTAATCCTCTGTGCTGTGCCCAGACAAATCGCACATTCTGCTTAATATCTCGATGGTTGGCAGTTGTTTTCCGTTCTCTAATAAAGACAGCGTTGGCCTCTTAATATCAAGCTCCCGTGCAAAGACCTCCTGTGATTTGTGTCCACGTAATGCAATCAAATCTTTGCAAAATTTATCTGCGTTGAATTTCTTAATGATTTTAATCCTTACAAAACCATGCTAAAATTATAGCAATTTGGCATATCACAGTCAACGGATTTGTTATCTTTTTTAACATTCTTTATGGATATTTCAGCGTTGTGACATATTTTTTAACACCTTAAACTAATTCTCTAACTAGCATGTGCATTAATTTATTCCTCATGCGTTCGGTGCCTTCAAAATCTGATTATCATTTGCCAGCAAACCCATGTGAATTTTCTCTTAAGGGTGATAACTACTCGATTGAGTAAAAGAAATAAGAGAATAGTCCTAGATCGTGATCTCGAGCTGATTGCCCTCTATCCCGATAATACAGCTCTCATAATAGCCGTCTCCTGTGGTGCGTGGTCCGTTTAGCACTTCGTAGCCATCGTTTCTCAATTGATCCGTCAGCTCATCCACCTTCTCTTTACTTCCAACCGAAAATGCGAGATGGATATAGCCTGTCCGCGTGACGGTTTTCTCCGAATCCTCCATCTGGGGTTTGCGCATGATCTCCAGTCTAGCTCCGTCCTCGAAGATTAAAAAGAAGGAGCGAAAGCCTGTGCTGCTATTGTGATAGCCATTGTTGGACTGTGCACCAAAGTACTTTATGAAAAAGTCTCTGGTTGCTTCCAGATTGTTTACGTACATTGCGATGTGTTCGATTTTCATTATCTGTCTCCTCCACACTCCCCTCATCTTCTATATTTTCGGTAGTAATAATAGCAATCACTTTCCATGTTTGGTTGCGTATGATTTATTGGATATCTCTTTTCAAACAATTCAAAACCGGCTCGCTCTGCAACTTTGCAAGAAGCCTCGTTTGCACAGTCAATTGTAAGTATCATATAGTTTAAGTCTGATACCTCCATACACCAGTCAAACAACGCCATCAATGCCTCTGTGGCATATCCATGTCCTTGATATTCTTCATCCAAGAAATAGGCCATCTCCACTTCACAAACGGTATCTTCAAATCCCATTCCTACTGTCCCAATAAGCATATCTTCATTTTTAAGTGTGATCGCGTATCTCTTACATTCATATACATCGATGGAATCTTTTTGAGTTTGATGCCAATCAACATACCCATCAAAGGATTCTGGACTTGGGCTGTTTTCGGACCAATCTCTCATGAAACGTACAACATTCTTTTGCCATACTATCTTATATAATTGCTCCTGGTCTTTTCTTTCCAGATCTCGTATTACGAGTCTATCCGTTTCAATTCTCATATAATAATGCTCCTATTTCTATCTCCAGAAGAAGTCCGGGAGGATATTCGCCATGCAAATAGCACAGCATCTTACCTTATCGCTTCTTGAAATACAATACAAACTGTATAACTGCATTGAATGTGCTAAGAGCAAAACAAAAACCCAAAAGCGCGGTTGCAACATCATGTGTACTAGTTGCTATTCCTATGATCCAGCATAAAGATGCAATCGAGAAAGAAATGGCAGCTACCAGATGCAGACGCTTCTTTTTCATAAATAGAGCCTCTGTTTCTTCTGTTGCGATCTTAACCGCAGGGATATCACTGTCACTTCCATAATCATCATTCAACAAATAATCTGTTGAAACATGGAACAGTTTGCTAATCTGCAATACGTTTTGCACATCGGGCAGTGCGGTTCCATTTTCCCAGCGGCTGATTGCCTGTCGTGATACATTCAACTTGTCTGCAAAATCTTCCTGCGACCAACCATTTGCTTTTCTATGCTCGATGATTTTGTCTTGAAATTTCATAGTGAAATCCTCCTTCATTTTGGTGATTTCATTGTGGCAAAATGCACTTCCAACTACCACCACATCAACTTTACAATTCCGCAACATGACTTTACATGCGGTCAAATTCGAATCTTTAAGCGCATTCAACCCCACCAGAAGCTTGATATCTCACATTAGATTAATTTATTATCTGTGCCCAAATTGTAGGGACAAATGTCTCGGCACTTATGACATGAAATAACCCATGTCTTAGTTACTTCATCATCGCCAAAAGCATTATCCCAACATGCTGACTGATTCAGCTCTTCCTTTTCCAGTGCATTAACAGGACATACTTGTACACATCTGTTGCAATGGTTACATATATCCTCTATCATCTCATCTGGTTCGATTTCTGCCTCACACAAAACACTTCCTAACCAAACCATGCTACCAAACTGTTTGGTAATTAGTAATGAATGTCTTCCTATTCTTCCTATTCCAGCTGCTTGTGCTGCGTGCTTCTGTGAAACAATTGAACGCCATCTATTTGTCTTCTCATCCCACAAACTTTCATTTGTTGGAACAGGCACTGACACTATTCCTCTTTTCTCAAGTTCAATGCACAAATCCAGTGCTATTGCATCCATTTTGGGTGTGAGTGAATTTCGTATACGGGTATATGGAACCGGTGTCTCACATTTAAGTGCTCCCACAGGAAAACGAACCGCAAACGATATTACAGATTTACAACTTGGCAATACATCTAATGGATGAAATCCCTTTGGTGCATTATCAAATCTCTCCAGGCAAGCAACACCACACAAATCAGCACCTAAAGAATATACAATTTCTTTTACTTCATGATTACTAATATTTGTCATTTTTCATCCGTTCCTTTCGCTGCACCAGCTTCAAATAATCGTGTGCTTTGCTTTGTATTTGATGATTACTTTTATCACAACGCAAACCAGTAACACAACAAGGGTAAATACACCATTCACCAGAATACTTGTGTACCAAGGTGCTGATTGTATAGCATACAGTTCAGGGTGAGTTTTGAAGTCCCAAAGAGTGTAAATCACCCGCCCTATGAATACACCAACAAAAGAACCAATAATGATATTTAAGGTATTATTCCATTTCTTCATACAATTGCTTTGTCCACTTTCAATTTCTATTCACACAAAATATAAATTTATTAAATTCTTCCAAAGAACCCCCGGAGAGTTTCCGCAAGTTCTACAGAGGCACTATTGTCGCGTCCTGACCCTGAACAAGCTCTGACAAATCAGGGCACATACTCTGCTCTGCGGTCTCTAATTGTTCTATTAACTTACTCCAGCTATCCGGGTCTGCCCCAGCCCGTGTAAAAATATTTGTTTCATGCTGTTACTCCTGCTATCTAATATCTGGTTATGCGGAAAAAGTCAGGGGACTAGATGGTGCATACATCTTATGGTGGAGCATATTATATCAATTATTTCGATAAACAGCAACAAACTTTCATATGATCAAACCGATTAATTCTTCTCTTAGAATAACAGAAAAACAATCCATAAAATCAGAATTATATCTAAAAAACCTAAAATGAAAGTTGTGAGATACTTATGATCCACGAAGATCTTCTTAACTACGCGATCGAATACTGTTCTTTTTCTTCCATGCGTCAGCTTTTCATACTCCTGTTCCATTAGTCGAAACCATTGTTCCTCCGACAGTCCATTTCCCGCATTATTAACATTCAGAACGATACTTCTCTTAGAAATAACAGGAGGAAGCGATTCCCCGCTCTCCATTCCCTTTAATGTTAACGTGATTCCTTCTTCGGCTAAATCATTCTCCCACAAGAAGTGTCGTATCGCCTTTTTCGCTGTCACTATATCATTTTGCTTTATTGAAGTTTTCATTCCATTCAGACCTCCTACCAGCTTCTTTTCACTTTTGTTCTCCATATTCATCCTCCCGTTTCTTGATTCGATACAAGTATCTTATCAATTCAGGTGGACATATTTTGTCTCTCATTTTCTACAATTTTCTTTTTTTCATTTTTTTATGAAAGAAAAAAGACCAACAGCGCGGTGCTGTTGGTCTTTGAAAAGTACTCGATGTAATTAGTCCTGAACGTAAGGCATCAGTGCTACGTGACGAGCTCTCTTGATTGCTACTGTTAAAGCTCTCTGATGTTTAGCACAGTTGCCGGTAATACGACGAGGAAGGATCTTTCCTCTCTCAGATACATATCTCTTTAATTTTGCTGTATCTTTGTAATCGATCACATTATCTTTACCGCAGAATACGCAAACTTTCTTTCTTCTGCGTACGCCGCCTTTTCTTCTCATGGTCGAATCGGATTTATCGGTCTTCGTAAAAGCCATAGTATTGCCTCCTTCTTAAAATCTTCTACTAGTTAAAGGGCAGTTCTTCTTCAATTCCGTCCGGAATATTCATGAAACCGTCACTTGCTCCGGAAGGAGCCGGACGTGAGGACATCTGATTGCCGCCGGAGAATCCCCCATCACTGCCGGAAGCATTTTTGCTCTCTGCAAATTCCTGTTCCTCAACTACCACATCTGTTGTGTAGATCTTCACACCATCCTTGTTGGTATAGCTGCCTGTCTGAATACGTCCTGTAATAGCAACCTTCATTCCCTTGCGGAAATATTTCTCAGCAAACTCACCTGCTCTACCAAATGCAACACAGCCAATGAAGTCTGCGGACTGCTCCTCGTTGTTACGACTGAATCTACGGTCTACAGCAATCGTATATCTTGCAATAGCAGTCGATGCATCTCCCTGTGTGTAACGAACCTCGGGATCTCTTGTTAATCTACCCATAAGAATTACTTTATTCATACCAAATCTCTCTTTTCTTCTATTTCTCGTCCTGTCTGACAACCAAATAGCGAATGACATTATCCATGATGCGTACACGGCTCTCGATCTCAGCGGGAACTGTAGACTCAGCATCAAACTGGATGAAATAATAGAAAGCCTCTTTCATCTTCTGAACGTCGTAAGCTAATCTCTTCTTACCCCATTCATCGACATTAGTAATCTGTCCACCAAATCTCTCGATCAGAGCTTTGCAACGGTCGATCACTGCTGCTCTCTCATCGTCTTCGATCTTAGCGCTGACAACGACGGCTAATTCATATTTGTTCATGCTTGTACCTCCTTCTGGTCTCTGGCCCCTGTCCATGCAGGA
Organism: uncultured Lachnospiraceae bacterium; assembly: GCA_945643825.1. Classification (GTDB taxonomy): domain Bacteria; phylum Bacillota; class Clostridia; order Lachnospirales; family Lachnospiraceae; genus UMGS2037. The sequence continues at coordinate 1,113 of CALZEZ010000033.1, read as the reverse complement.
GCAAGGAAATTATTGTATCACGGAGAACTATGATATCATATCCTTCCCGTAAAATCAAGCCTTCGGACGTATTTCGCGGATGTTTTTTTCGATTTGACGGCGAGGAATCATAATCTGATGCTCGCAGCCGCAGCATTTCAATCGAAAATCAGCTCCTACCCGCAGCACCTCCCATTCCTTGCTTCCGCAGGGGTGCTGTTTCTTCAGTTTAACGATATCTCCGACATTGATATCCATAATACCTTTCCTTTCCTACTGCAATGCATCAAAAATCTCTCCGATGCTTCCCTGAATCACCAGGTTAGCCATACTGTCCTTCGGAGTGGGCGTTTTATTGATCAACACCAGCTTGTCTCCCTGATAATAGTCAATCAGCCCGGCAGCCGGGTAGACAGCGAGCGAGGTGCCACCGATGATCAGAACATCCGCCTTGGAAATATAAGAAATGGAATCCTGTAAGACCTTATTGTCAAGTCCTTCCTCATAGAGAACAACATCCGGTTTGATGATGCCGCCACACTCACAGCGTGGAATCCCCTGACTGTTTTTGATTGTATTCACATCATAAAACCTGCCGCAGTCCTCGCAGTAATTTCGAAGTACACTGCCATGGAGCTCGCAGACTACTTTAGAGCCTGCCGCCTGATGCAGTCCATCGATATTCTGCGTAATGACCGCCTTTAGCTTTCCCTCCTGCTCCCATTTGGCTAACTTGAGGTGGGCGGCATTGGGCTTTGCATCCAAATATAGCATTTTATCCCGATAGAACCGATAAAATGCCTCCGTCTTTCTTCGAAAATAAGTATGACTTAAAATCGTCTCCGGCGGTTCCTCATATTTCTGGTGATAGAGGCCATCCACACTTCTAAAATCGGGAATCCCACTCTCGGTGGACACCCCGGCACCTCCAAAGAAAACAATGTTATTGCTCTGCGTAATCCATTCCTGCAATGTTTCTAAATCCATCATTCAAACCACTCCTCCAGCACCTTTGCGCGTTCCTTCCATGTATGTCCTTTTGCTGCTGCTTTGTACCCCGCTTCACTGATTTCGCGAAGCCTGTCCGGATTGTCTAACATGCGCCTGATCTTTTCCGGCACCTGATCCATCCCT
>CALZEZ010000032.1 GCA_945643825.1 uncultured Lachnospiraceae bacterium | reverse complement strand
AAGCCGACAATCAAGCCGCCGGTCATACCTTCACCGGGCATCGGCAAACCGAAGATCAATCTTCTCCCGCCAAAGAGCAGGATAACAGCCGGACAGACAAAAGGCATCGGCACACCGAAGATCACGCATCTGCCGACACATCAGCAGACGCAAAAGAATCAGACCTCACCGATAAAGCCCACGACAGAAGTGATGCAACGCGCAGTTTCCACAATGCCCCCAGCATCCTCGGGCACCTCGTTCGGAGAGCTCCCGTCCACTGACCTGCTTCGCCCGATGGGACATGCGCGGATTGACGCGTCCTGTAAATGGGTGACCAAGGAGCCAGACGGTCTCTACCTCCAGAGCCGTTACGGCGTGCTTCGATTAAGTCCGGTTGGCTCCGGCATCCTGCGCGTCACCTTCAGTCGAAATGGCAAACCGACGCGGGCGGTTCACCCCTTCATTGCCGTTGACCGCGTGGAAAACCGCAACACCTATCGCGAAAATGGCACCATGTTAGAGCTTTCCACCGACGAGCTTTGCGTGCGCGTCAATAAGACAAACGGCGCAATCTGCTATCTGACGAGGGAGAAGAAGGTACTGCTAAGCGAGAACGAGAAGAAAGCCAGACAACTGGAGCCACTTCCAAACGGAAAGACGAGATGCTATCTGTACCTTGATTTTGGCAAAAAAGAAGGTCTGCATGCTTTTGATCCGGAAAGCGGAAAAACCCTGGAGCTGAATGCAGCTGCCCGCTATATTACGCCGACCGGTCCACATGACCTCCCGTTTCTTCTCTCCGATGCCGGCTACGGAATCATCACCGCTTCAGGCGGAGATACTTATGTCTGTGACATCCCCGCTTACGGCTCCTACCTTTGTACGCAGACGGATGGGGAACTTGATTATTACGTGATCGTAGGCCGCAGTCAGAACACCATCCGGGGAGCGTATCGATATCTGGTTCCCGAGCCGTAGAAGTTGACCATTGAGAGGCGCTATAGTAAACTATACAGAAGAAGGAAGATGAAAAGAGGGACAGCTATGCAGACCTATTATCCTGGAACAGACCCCCATATCAGAATCTACGGAAGAACCAATCGCAGCAATCCCCTGCCCCTATACTGGGCAGCGAGCGGCATTGAGTTTTGCACCGACGCATCCGACTGCATTCTTGAGCTCGACGCAGACTACACCGCACTAGAGCAATGGATCCGTGTGGAGGTCAATGATTATCAGGTCATTCGTATGCCGCTAAACCGTGGCATCAACCGCATTACCCTGTTTCAGGGCATGCAGGCCTCGGGAAAAAAGAACGTGCATCTCTACAAGGAGGTGCAGCCCATGGGACAGGAGAGTACAAACTGCCTGTTTGTCAATAAAGTTGAATGCAACGGCTCCCTTTTCGAATTGCCGCCTCACTCCTGCCGCATTGAATTTGTTGGAGACAGCATCACCTCCGGCGAGGGACTTGCCGGAAATGACAGGATGCAGGACTGGATCGCCTCTGTCTTCTCCAACGCCGGACACTATGCACTTGAGACGGCAAAAGAGCTGAATGCTGATTTCAGACTGATCTCTCAGAGTGGCTGGGGAACCTACTGCAGCTGGGACAACCAGCCGCACAATACTCTCCCCGCCATCTATGACGAGGTATGCAGCGTGTATACCGAAGGAAGAAATGCAGACGCAGGCTGCCTGGAGCAAGCAGATTTTGACAAGTGGCAGCCTGACATAGTTGTCATAAATTTGGGAACCAACGACGAGGGCGCCTTTCACAATGCACCTTGGACGGATCCCGAGACCGGAATCACCTATGCGCAGAAGCTTTTAGAGGACGGAAGCTTTGAGGAGCAGTCGCTTGCCAGATTTACGCAGGCAATGTATGATTTTCTGGTCACGCTTCGAGAGAGAAATCCACAGGCGCAGCTGCTCTGGGTGTATGGCATGATCGGGGATGCACTTCGCCCGCATATGGAACAGACGATAGAAAAATACCGGAAAGAAACCGGTGATCAGAGAGTCCGCTTTCAGGCGCTGCCGGACACCAAACCGGAATGGATCGGCGCCAGAATGCATCCGGGCGTGTTGTCCCATCACGCGACAGCGCAGGTATTGGTGCAGACGATTCGAGAACTGACACACCTGTCATAGAACATGTCATAGAAAGGAAGAGACAAGAGCATGGGAACAGTTACGATCATAAAAGAAACGACGAAGAATCCGATTACCCTAATGGGTGAGAGAGCCGGAATCTGCTGGGGCTCCGACCTTTCCGATGAGGAAAAGAACTACAAGCGCGGTCTGGACTGCTTAAGCTCCGGCCACGGAAGAGTGCTGGAATATGTGAATGTGGAACTGATTCTGGACGGCTATTCTGCCAGAGTCATCCGCGAATGGTACACTCATATCGGCGGATCACCGACCAGACTGCAGGCGAGCACCCGCTATATCAATTACAAGGAATTTGACTACATCATACCGCCAAAAATCGAAGCAGATCCCGTTGCAAAGGAAAAATACGTGCAGGCGATGGATAGCATTGCACAGACCTGTGCGCAGCTTGAGACCGAGTGCGGGATTCCAAGAGAGGATGCCGCGCTGCTTCTGCCGCTTGGCATGACGACAAAGATCGTAGACAAGCGCAACGTGCGAAGCTTAATCGAGATGAGTCATCAGCGCATGTGCACCAGAGCCTACTGGGAATACCGTGTGCTCATGCAGGATATCTGCAAGGCGCTCAGTGACTACTCACCCGAATGGAAATATCTCGTGGAGAACTACTTCATGCCCAAATGTGAGGTGAGCGGCTACTGCACAGAGAAGAAATCTTGCGGAAGAAAACCGAAAAAAGAAAACGAATAAAGCGCTAGAAATCATCTTCGGTATCACAGACCGGCAGGGAGAAGGTAAATTCCGTTCCCACGTCAGGGGTACTCACGACATTGATATGCTCCCCATGAGCGTTGATGATCTCTTTTGTGATGGACAGGCCCAGGCCTGTCCCTTTTTTGTCCTTGCCGCGAGAGGCATCACTTTTATAAAAGCGATCCCAGATTAACTTTAAATCCTCCTTCGGGATACCGATACCCTGATCCTTGACCGAGATAAAAACCTTGCTCCGCTTCTCTGTCGTCTCAATGCGGATGACGGAATCGTGGTGGCTGAACTTGATGGCATTGTCCAGAAGATTGTACAGCACCTGCTGAATCTTGCCCATATCGGCAGTGACAGGCAGACGATCACCGACTAACAGAAGCTCGATAGCAATATTTTTCCTGCGGCAGGTTCCCTCAAAGGAGGCAGCCACGTTACGGATTACCGTGTTGATGTCGAAGTCCGTCTTTTCTAACAGCATACCCTTGGTGTTTAAGTTATTCAGCGTGAGCAGCGAGTTGGTGAGCTTGGTCAGCCGCTCGGTTTCGTTGAGGAGAATATTCAGGTACTTCTCATGAAGCTCCGGTGGAATGGTCCCGTCTAACATCGCCTCCAGATAACCCTTGATCGAGGTGAGCGGTGAGCGGAAATCATGGGAGACATTTGCGACGAACTTCTTCTGGTTGTCCTCGGAGCGTGCGATCTCGCTTGCCATGTAGTTCAGACAGGCAGCCAGATACCCCATCTCATCCTCACTGTCCACGGAAAACTCATAGTGCATATTTCCGTCCGCATACTGCTCCGTTGCCTCCGTGATCTTACACAGAGGGATGTAAACCATCTCCGTGAAGAAAAAGAGGATGATTAAGGACAACAGAAACAGAATCACTAACATCAGATACGAGATACTCAGAAGCTTATCGGACGACGTCTGTAGGCTGACAATCGGATAATGAATCACCACGTAACCCCGCACCGAATAATTGGACGTGATCGGCGCGAACACACTGAGCATATCCTGGTGAAACGAGTTAAAAAAATTCCCCTCGGTATAGTACGAGCCCTCGGTGATAGTCGGGTCGAAGCCCTCAACCACGACCTCCGCCTCTACATCCATCGGCGCAGACGAATCGAGAATCATGCGCCCGGAGGGGTTGATGATCCAGATCGTAGCCGACAGATAGGTGTCGAGGGCATCTAACTGAGCCTTCACCGTATCTAACGTGGTATTATTTTCATACAGATCGCTTGCATACGTATTGGCGATCAGCGTCGCCTCCTTATAGAGAGCATCCGCCTTTTCGCGCCGCAGGTGCTCATATGTCATCCGCGACACAAAGGTTGCGACTACGATGAAGCCAAAGAAACCGAAAATCAGATATGCAAGACAAAATTTCAAATACAAAGTTTTCTTCATACTTATGCCTTTACTTCGAATTTGTAGCCGACACCCCAGATAGTGGAAATCCTCCACGCATCGTGGTCCTTGACCTTTTCCCGCAGGCGCTTGATGTGCACGTCCACGGTTCTTGTATCCCCGATATACTCATAGCCCCAGATCTGGTCAAGGAGCTGCTCCCTTGTAAAAACATGATTCGGCGAGGAAGCCAGAAAATACAGAAGCTCTAACTCCTTAGGTGGCATATCGATCGAATTGCCCATATAGATGACGGAATAGTTTGTCAGATTGATCGACAGATCCGGATAGTCCACACCCTTCACATCATCGCTTGCGACCGGTGCCGCCACGACCGGCTTGTAGCGGCGAAGCACCGCTTTCACCCTTGCGACAAGCTCCTTGGAATCAAAAGGCTTCTCCATGTAATCATCGGCGCCGAGCTCTAAGCCCAAAACCTTGTCAAACACCTCACCCTTGGCCGAGAGCATGATGATCGGAATCGAGCTTTTTGCGCGCACCTCACGGCATACCTGATAGCCGTCGATACCCGGAAGCATCAGATCAAGCAGAATCAGGTTCGGCTCGAAGCTGTCCACCTCTGTAAGCGCCGACTCCCCGTCACCGACGATCCTTGTCTCGAAGCACTCCTTGGTCATATACAGTGAGATCAGCTCTGCAATATTATTATCATCATCTACAATGAGAATTCTCTGTTTGTTTGCCATACCTATGCGCTCCTTATTTTTCTTTAAACTTCGCAATTGTGACACCTGCGTCACCTTCTCCAAATTCGCCCAGACGGAACGATGCCACATATTTCACCCGCTTTAAATGCTGATGTACCGCATTTCGAAGAGCACCGGTTCCCTTGCCATGCACGATCCGCACACTCGGAAGATGTGCAAGGTACGCATCGTCGAGGTACTTATCCAGAACCGGAATCGCCTCATCCACAAGCATCCCGAGAAGATTGATCTCTGTGGAAACCGAAGAGGTTTTGGACATCTTGATTTTGCTGGCACCGCTGCGATGAAGCGTCGCACCCGATGTGGGAGCCGGATCCTCGATGAGGATGATGTCCTTAATATTAGTCTGAGAGCGCATGATACCGCACTGCACAAACAGATTTCCTTTTGCATCTGGAAGAGAGCTTACCGTTCCCTTAAGCCCCATCGACAGAATCTTGACACTGTCTCCGAGATGAAGCTGGTTCGGCTTAAGTTCCTTGTGCCCTGGCTTTTCTGCTTTTGCGACAAGCTTGTCATTTTTCTCCGAAAGCTTATCGCGCACGCTCTGACGACGCTTCTCAAGCTCGCGCATCGTGATACCGGCAGCGTCCGCTTTCTGCATATCGCGGATCGTCTCATCGGCAAAATCCTTCGCCTCCTGCAGAATCGTTCTGGCCTCCTCGTTTGCCTCCCGCAGAACACGATCCCGCATATTATCAAGGCGCTGCTCCTTCTGCCGCAGATTATTCTTAAGCTGGGAGATATTCTTCTGATCCTCCGCAATCTCCCGTTGCGCCTGCTCGATCTCGAGACGCCGCCGCTCCAGATCGGCGAGCAGATCCTCAAAGCTCTCGTTTTCCTTGCTGATCTGCAGCTTCGCAGCATCGATGATCTCGTCCGGCAGACCAAGCTTTGAAGAAATTGCAAACGCATTACTCTTACCCGGAATTCCGATTAAGAGACGATATGTCGGCTGCAGTGTCTCCACGTTGAACTCACAGCACGCATTCTCGACAAAGGAAGTGGAGAGCGCGTATACCTTAAGCTCGCTGTAATGCGTGGTCGCCATCGTGCGGATACCCCGATCATGCAGATGATTTAAAATCGCAATGGCGAGAGCGGCACCTTCCGTCGGATCGGTTCCGGCTCCAAGCTCATCAAACAGACACAGCGAATTTTCATCGGCATGCGCCAAAATCGATACGATGCTCGTCATATGAGAGGAGAACGTACTCAGACTCTGCTCAATGCTCTGCTCATCACCGATGTCTGCATAAACCTCGGTAAAAATCGAAAGCTCCGAACGATCTAACGCAGGAATATGAAGCCCCGCCTGCCCCATCAGCGTCAGAAGTCCGACCGTTTTGAGAGAAACCGTCTTACCACCCGTATTTGGACCGGTGATGACAAGCAGATCAAAATCCTGCCCCAACCGGATATCGATCGGCACCACTTTTTTCTTATCAAGAAGCGGATGCCGACCCTTTCGGATATTGATCCTATGCTCCGTATTAAGAAGCGGTCTTGTGGCATTTAAATCCATGGCAAGCGATGCCTTTGCAAAGATAAAATCTAACTGTGCCATGGTTTCCTGATCGAGAGCGATCGCGTCACTGTGCTCAGCGCAGGCAGCGCTTAACGTGGCGAGAATCACGGCAATCTCCTTGACTTCTTCGATTTCCAGCTCGCGCAGCTCGTTGTTAAGAGACACGATGGCAGCGGGCTCGATAAAAATCGTGGAGCCCGTCGAGGACTGATCGTGTACCATTCCGGGCACACTACTCTTGTGCTCTGCCTTGACCGGGATACAATACCGGTTGTCGCGCATCGTGATGACCGCATCCTGCAAATAGGTGCGGTAGGAACCATTTACCATACTGTTGAGCTGGGAATGGATGCGATCGTTGATCACAAGCTTCTGACGCCGGATGCGCTTTAGGTTTGGCGAAGCATCATCCGCATACTCGTCCTCCGCGAGGATACAGTGCCTGATCTGCGTCGAGACCGGCGTAAAGGGCTCAAGCCGGTCAAAAAGCTCTGTGAGGGAATCCGTCGGCGCATCCTCCTTGTCGCTTCTGCCGTATGCCTTCACACGCGCACAGTTTTCGAGAAGTCCTGCGATTTTTAACAATTCGCCACAGGACAATGAGCTGCCGATCTCCAGCGAACGAATGGCATAACCCAGATCGTGATTGTTCCCGAAATTGATGCTCCCCTTTGCAAAAAGGCGCGTGAGAGCATCTGCCGTGTTGGCCTGCCAGAGCTCAATCTCCGCTATATCGGTGGAGGGAAGAAGCGCCCGGCACAATTCCTTGCCCGGATAGGAGCTCGCCTTCTCCACCAGTTTATCGATGATCTTGTGATATTCTAAGATACGTAAGCCTTTTTCATTCATAGTAAAAACCCCTTTTATACATACTAATTCAACTTAAATCATACCATGCCAAAGGAGAAATTACCACACCTGTTTCTTTACTTTAAAAGGCGAATCAGATATACTTAGGGGAGGATAAAAAGTGGAGAAAATCGAATGGAACAGAATAATTCAAATTTTCTGAGGGAACAGATCAAGGATCGCCCGATAAATAAAAAGAAGCTCATGCGAAGGACCTTCATCACGGCAGCGATGGCAGTTGTTTTTGCCCTCGTGGCGTGCCTTGTTTTTACCGTGCTTGAGCCCGTGCTCAGCAACTGGATGTACCCGGAGAAGGAACCGGAGATCATCACCTTTCCGGAGGAGGAAAACGAGATTCTCCCCGAAGATATGCTCACCGACAAAGAGGAAGAAGAGCAGCAGGTGAGCCTAAGCCCAAGCTATGAGGAGACCGAGGGAATCGTCGACCAGCAGATCAGCGCCATGTTTGCAAGCTTCAAGCTGGATGTAGACGATTACAAGACCATGTACTCGGCGCTCGGACTCGTCGCAGAGGAAGCCGCACGTTCCATGGTTACCGTGACCGGCGTCAAAAGCGATGTCGACTGGTTCGACAACGTTTACCAGAGCAAAGGACAGACCTCCGGCATCATCATCGGAGAGAACGGCAAACAGCTTCTGATTCTCGCCCAGAAAAGTGTATCGGACAAGGCAGAATCCATCGTCATTACCTTTGTTGACGGACAACAGTGCCTGGCGGAATGCAAGGCGAGCGACGTAAACACTGGTCTTGCGGTATACACAGTACCTTTAGAAAACCTCCAGCCGGGAACCACGGAGCAGATCAAAATAGCCGAGCTTGGCAGCTCTATCAATACGAAGCTTGTGGGGATGCCGGTCATCGCGATCGGAAGCCCCATGGGAACAGCCGGATCCGTTGGCTATGGCATGATCACAAGCGCAAACGGCTCCATCAGCATGCGCGACACCTCCTATAAGCTCCTTAACACTGACATCTACGGAAGCCAGAATGCGACCGGTGTTCTGATCAATCTCAAAGGACAGGTGCTTGGCGTCATCGACTGCTCCAGAAACGGCAGCGACATGAAGAACATGATTTCGGCAATCGGAATCACAGAGCTTAAACAGATCATTGAGAAAATTTCCAACGGAATTCCCGTGGCCTATCTCGGCGTGCATCTGGCTGACGTACCCCAGATGGCACATGACGAACAGGGTGTGCCCTATGGTGCCTATGTCACCTCGATTGAAATGGGCTCCCCGGCTATGGAGGTCGGAATCCAGAGCGGCGATGTGATCATCCAGTTCGGTGAAACCCCTATAAACAACAGCCAGGATTTATCCAAATGCATCTACCGCACCGATGCACAAACCCAGGTGGAGCTTCTGGTGCAGAGAAAAGGCCCCGAGGAATACCGCGAGATGACCCTGACTCTGACCCTCGGCATACTCGAATAATATATTAAGAAAGGACACGACAACATGAAATACATCAAGGACCTAAAAGAAGGAGACCGCGTCTTCGATATCTATCTGTGCAAATACAAGCAGTCGGCTGTCACGAAGAACGGCAAACCCTATGACAACGTTATTTTACAGGATAAGACCGGCACCATTGATGCCAAGGTCTGGGATCCGAACAGCGCTGGGGTTGAGGAATTTTCGGCGCTGGACTACATAGAAGTATACGGAGAGGTAAACAATTTTCAGGGAACCCTACAGGTAAATGTCAAGCGCATCCGATGCTGCAGGGAGGATGAGTACAACCCCGCAGACTACCTGCCCGTCAGCAAAAAGGACAATGAAAAAATGTATCAGGAGCTTCTTGCACTCATCGACTCGGTCAAAGAGACGCATCTGAAACAGCTTCTGCGCGCCTTCTTTGTCGAGGACACCGAATTTGTCAAAAGATTCCGCCAGTCCTCTGCGGCCAAATCCATTCACCACGGCTTTGTCGGAGGCTTGCTTGAGCACTCCCTGAGCGTCGCCAAGCTGTGTGATTACTACTGCACCGCTTACCCCCTGCTAAAAAGAGACCTCCTCATCACGGCGGCAATCTGCCACGATATGGGAAAAACCCGCGAAATCTCCCTCTTCCCGGCCAATGACTACACCGATGAAGGACAGTTTCTCGGACATATCGTGATCGGCAGTGAGATGGTCTCCGAGAAGGCAAGAACCATTGCCGGCTTCCCGAAATTTCTCGAGGCAGAGCTAAAGCACTGCATTCTCGCTCACCATGGCGAGTACGAGTACGGCTCCCCCAAGAAACCCGCACTGATGGAGGCGGTAGCGCTTGCCTATGCCGACAATACCGATGCGAAGATGGAAACCTTCGCAGAGATCCTCGAAAACAGCAATGATCCAAACGCATGGATGGGCTTCAACCGCTTGTTTGATTCCAACCTCCATGCTACGAAGCTGGATTTTTGAGTGGAGTACAGCTAATTACTTCTATGCGAAAATAATTAGCACTGATGACAGATTCGCTTCTTCGCGACAAAGTCGCTCAGAAATGGGGTTTAAAATGACATATCAAAAAAATCAAATCACTACCGTAACAATTGAAGACATCGGCAATGACGGAGAGGGTATAGGCAAGGTTGACGGCTATACCCTCTTTGTCAAGGACGCCGTGATCGGCGACGTGGTTAAGGCACGCATCACCAGACCCAAGAAAAACTACGCCTATGCAAGATGTGAGGAGATCCTGACGCCCTCGACACACCGCACTAACCCGCGCTGCACCTGCCATAGACAATGCGGAGGTTGCCAGATACAGGCACTCGATTACGACACCCAGCTGCA
>CALZEZ010000031.1 GCA_945643825.1 uncultured Lachnospiraceae bacterium | reverse complement strand
GTTTTCCTCAAAACAGTAATTTATTACATAATTATACAGGTATATGCATCATATCACAAGTAATTCGATACTATCGATGCTGCATGCAAATTTCGGTTGCCTCATCCCGCATACTTAAAAACGCATCTACAACAGCTGGATCAAAATCCGTCCCTCGCCCCTCTTCAATAATTTCAAAGCACTTCTCGATCGGCATAGCATCTCTGTAACAGCGCTTCTGTGAGACAGCATCGAACACATCGGCCACAGCCATGATTCTGGCGCTTAATGGGATTCTCATTCCGGAGAGTCCTTCCGGATAACCTTCTCCGTTCCATTTCTCATGGTGTGATCTAGCCACATCATACGCCACCTTTTTATAATCATCATCGCCCATATTTTTCAGAATCTCCAACAGGATCTGACTGCCTCGCACGGTATGCTGCTTCATCACCTCATACTCTTCCTCGGTGAGCTTTCCCGGTTTCCTGAGAATGGCATCTGGTGTGGAAATCTTACCGATATCGTGAAGGGGTGCTGCCTTAACCATATATTCGCAGAAATCCTCCGTCATGATGTTTCGATATGCACGTTTTTTTCGCAGGCATCTCACAATAAGCTCAACATACTCACTTGTTCTCTTGATATGCCCACCTGTATTTTCATCACGATCCTCGACCAGATCTGCAAATCCCATCACCATATTCTTATTGCTTCGTTTCATCTCGTCGAACGCAGGATTTTCCTGATTCAGGTAGATGCATATGACAACCAGGGTAATTGCAACAGAAGTAATCAGCGTCTCCGGAAGCATCGACTGCAGAACACTCCCCCCGGCAAAAACAAACAGATACGTGCACACTGCAATCCGATTGCTTACCGTGATATAGCTCCAACTTCGAAGAACCACCACCATACATGCCCCTATGTAAAAGAATGCCGTGGTATAACAGACATAAACAGATACTCCCATCGAATAATTCGTCACCGCACCCTCAATAAAATGAATTTGCGGAAGAAATACAATAATAAGTATTACACTGATCAACCATGGCAGGTAGATCATCACACGGAACAAAGTCGAACGCTTCACATTCCGGATCGTCTTTCTAAGATAACGGAAGAGCAGACACACCGATGTCTCCAGTGCTACAAAGAATATACCATGAAGTATTATATTTATATAATGGGGAACAATTTCCTGCAAATTTACCGTGCAGGCTGTTATTCCATCATAAATAATCGTCACACAGCAAAAAAGAAGGATCTCATCATAATATGAGTCAGAAAGCTTACGCTTATATTTGTTGCACTCATAAAAATAATTAATGGCAATATAAAGTAGAACGACCAGACAGGTTATCTGGGTTTTGGCATACTGTATTACAAACATATCCCAGCATACTCTCCTTTTCCTTTGTCCTGTTATCTCCCTTTCTTACCCATTCCTCTTCTAAGGAAATCAGTACATGGTGAGGTAGGATCGAGTATTATCACACATCTCTTTAAACAGCTTCTCAGAATCCCGCAGACTGCAGGTTACTAACGGATCATTTGAAAATGCCGCCTGTATTTTCCTAAGATCTCTCTTTGCAATTCCTTCTGAGATAAGCTCCTGTTCACCGCATATCCGGGATACCATTGGATAGATTGACGTCGGAATAGCTCCGGCAAACACAGGCTCAAGACTATTAGAGCGAAAGACTGCATTCGTCTCCACAACAGCACCACGGGGAAGATTCGGAATCTGCCCTCTGTTTGGAATATTTACATTGGTAACCAAATCCTTCAAACCGAGAAGTGCTCTCATCTGATTGACTCCCTCTTCCCCGGTTTTATTGATAACTACCTCTTCCTCTCCGGAAATTAGTCTCGCACTTCTGGCAAGGCGTTCGCTTAAGTCCTTTTTTCTCCACGATACCGGTGTCAGATGAAAGCACATCTCGCTTACTCTGTCAGGATTTTCCAAAAACCACTTTCCCTCGCAAAACTCCGCCAGATGTCTGTCTCCGGCAGCCGCAATCACACCGAAACGATTAAACAGATCCATTTTGACTTTATTCCGGTTTCCAAAGACACTGTCTTTCCATGTTTCCTCTGTCTCACCAGCCTCCGTAGGATAGCCATTCGGGTGTCTCTGACAGAATTCCCTGTAGTACGGAATCAGATCCTTGTCCCGATAAGTTACCGAGGTCAGCCATGTAAAATGATTCACCGCCACCGGATTAACCTTGATCTCATCCCGCTCAATATGTTCCACGCCAAAGGACTCCTCTGCCACCCGGGCAAGGAAGCTCTGCGTGCCGAAAACCTCATGACAGCATCCAAATGCCTTTATTTCCGGGAAAACCCGGTATAGCGCTTTGATACATAAGGTCATTGGATTGGTATAGCTGATTACCCATGCATTCGGACAGTTTTCCTTGATCTTTTCCCCAAAATATTCATACATGGGAATCGTCCGCATGGCTCGTATTATGCCACCAGGACCGATCGTATCCCCTACCGATTGATAAATCCCATATTTTTCAGGTGTATGTACATCCGATTCCATCTCTTCAAAGGTACCCGGAAGAATCGAAATAACAACAAAGTCAGCCCCCAAAAGAGCCTCCTCTATCGTTCTGACCGCTTTGTAGTTCCATGTGGATTTTGCTCCCTTTGCCTCATTGAACTTATTTCCGATTACTTCATTATTCTTAGCCGCATCGAAATCAATGTCATACAGAAGCACCTGCCCGCACATATCCTCGCAGGATGCCAGATCACTCATCAGCCCCCAGGCCCAGCCTCGTGATCCTCCGCCGATATAAGCAATTTTTAAGTCTGTTACACATTTTCCCTCGTATCTCACAGCTTCTCTACTCTCCTTTTTTTATTCTGATTTTGTTCTCATACATCATTTTGTCTGCCTTTTTCAGACCATCCGAATCCAGGATTCTTCCATAGCCAATTGCAAAGCTAACCGGAATGATTCGCGACTCATTCACCTGCCTGCTGTTTTTCTCCAGCTTCGCCAGGAATGCGGCTGCATCTGTTCCTCTCCAGAGAACGACAAACTCATCTCCCCCATAGCGGAAAACCAGACCCTCTTTTCCGGTTGTATCTTTAAGAAGCTTCGCCATCACCTTTAGCAGCTCATCTCCAGCGGAATGTCCCATTGCATCGTTAGTTGTTTTCAGGTTATTGATGTCAACCAGGAAGCAGAACGCATCAACGCCTTCCTCCCTCAGCTTCACCAGCTCTTTCTCAAAAGAGTTTCGGTTACGCACGCCCGTTAGCAGATCAAAGATTGCCATTCTGTTAATCGCACCCGTACAAATCTCAACGATCTCAGACAGCAGCTTCTCACTGCTGGTGTAGGTATTTAATGCAAATGCCTTATGGGAAGCACTCATATCATTCTTCCAGTGCCGTTCCACATGCTGTCTGATTGCGGTCGCCTTCTGCAGGGCGGTCTGAGCACTGCCTGTCAACAGCACAAATCCGTTATCGGTGACTCGATAGGTCCGATGTTTCAGCTCCTTCTTACAGAAAGACTGAAGCTCCTCCATTGCGGCAATATACTGTTGCCACTCAATTACATCCTGCATATTATTACCCTCAGCAAGGGTCACAACGACAACAAATACATTTTTCCCCGTCGCCATATAGTCGTCGACTACGATTCCCAATGCATATCGGTTGAACATTCCTGTCTGTTTATCTATATACTTCTCGCAGTTTTCGCTGCTCAGCATAAGTCCTGCCGTCGTCAGCACAACATACACAATCGTGACCAAAGCTTCCGGAAACACAATGTTAATAATCGACACGCACAAAAAAACCGGAACTGATGCCAGAATCGCCATACGCTTCTCTTTGTTAAACAATTTCCAGTCCCGCACACAATGATACAAAATCAACAGGTTGTAAAACAGAACACTGGCATACAGCGCATATACCTTAGGACCAAAGGAATAATTGGTTTGCTCACCCTCCACATAGGTAAGGGGAAGAAACAGAATCAGAATAGACGTCACAGCAAACGGAACCGCGTGCAGATACTGGGCAACGCCGGATATTTTCCGTTTCCTCTCTAAAAGACTTCTAATATATAGAAAATACAAAAGCAGGGTAATATTGATTGACAGAAGATAAATCACGTGCAACAGAAGATTCAAGCCGTTCGTTACAAGCTCCATATGATTGACTGTGTACACAGTAATGAAATCAAATAGGTTCAGAATTACTGCACTGACATAATAGTATCGAAATATTCTTGTGGAACGAAGCGGCAGATGCTTATTCGAAAAATAGAATAAGCCCATGTATACCACGAGCAATAAACAGACGAGAGATGTCTTCCACACCATTGCGTTTTCTCCTATGTTTTGACAAAGTATCCGTTTTTTATTATAGCATCCGCATGGTAAATAATCAATAACCTTCAAGCATCTATTCAGACAAACAGCCATGCATTTCGGCATAACCCGAACGCATGGCAGTCCATCTCAAGCTATTTACGAATATTTCTCACAAATCCGACGTAGGTTGCCAGAAAATACAACAGATAAACTCCAAAAAATATCATCAAAGACAGACCATAATAGTACAATCCGCTTCCCGATGCCCCTGTATAGACAACAAACTTATTTCCCGCCAGTATAGAAATTCCAGAGCTTAGCAGCACTGCAAACAGTGCGGGAAGCATATAGTATATCAGCAGCTGCCGCCATACGACTCCATCAATCTGCCGTTCGCTAAGTCCCAGCTTGCGAAGTACGTCAAATCGGAATCTGTATTTTCCAGAATCACTTAACTGCTGTACTGCCAGAATGGTGAGCGCTATACACAGAAAAACCAAACCAATGTATACGATAGGGAAAATGATGGATGCAACCGCAAACATGGTTGCCTGCCGCTCGGTTTTCTGAACCAGCGTATCTGCGGCAAGTGAGATAATCTGGTCGGATCCGGTCGCTTTTAAAGAGATTCCGGCAAACACTAGCAATTGCTTCTCCTGCTCAAATGCTTCTATCTCTTCCACCGATGCCCCAGAAGCAATCATGCTTTCCAGCTTCGCCAGATACTCATCCTCTGTCATTCTGCCGGTTTTACCGTTTGTGTATTGATCCAGTTTATTCTTCAGTGCATCGGAAGGTTCTGCCACCAGTTTGGCTGCATAGAGACTGTAATACGCAGTCAGCTCATCCCTTACCTTGTCCGGAACAATAATCACAAAATCAGCTCCGTTATGCCCATTCTGGGAAAAATCATCCGTGTAGATACCCTCCGGCTTCAGGTTTGCTGCTCCAACCTCAACGACTCTATCCTTTATCTCCTCATCCAGATATTTGGCCACGCGGGGCTTAACCTGAATGGCATATCCCTCCTGTCCGAGAGTGATCGGTGCAAGTCCTAACAGATTCCGAAGCTCATTGTAATCACCCTCCAGCATGTAGGTGTCATAATCATAATAGGCCCAGTTATTCTTCTCAAACTGACTCAAATCCAATTGACCATTCTGGTCACAGTATTCTCCGCCAAAAGCAGCATTGTGCACCGCCAGATAATGAATCATCGACTTGTCTTCGTTATGATAGATCTGGTAAACCAGCTCCCCTGCAATCGGGGTATCCTCTTCAATAATTCTACGCTCTTGCTCAAACCGGTAATCGGCATCTTCGTTATACACCAGAACATCAAAGGGAAGAACATTTCGCACTGCTGTTTCCTGATACTGTGCAAACATCATCGCAATGGATCCGCCAAGAAGTGCCACACATAACAGCAGGGAAATCGTTCCCATCGTGAAACGCATCGTGCGAAGCTTCGACGCCAGCTGGCGCAGGATAAAGAGATACTGCTTCCTATAGGTCCCTGCCCCTTTTCTCTCAAGATAACAAAACAATAAGGATGCCAGACCACTATAGAAGCAATAGATGCCGGCCACCGTCATAGCAAGGCATAGAAATAAAATTCCAACAGAGAAAGTCAACCTGCAAATAACGACATACGCCCCCACAAGCAGAAGAATTCCGACCGGAAACAGCAGCTGCAGGATCCGATCCCTCCCAGCTTTAATCCGCTCATTTTCCTTCTCCATCCTCATAAAGTCGGAAATGGTCATATTTCGAAAAAGCTTCCTGCTCTTGCGCAAGGTTTTCAGATAACACGCAAAAAAGCATACAAAGGCCACTCCCAGCCCGACAGGCGAGATTCCCACATGGATTTGATACTCCTTACTAAACAGCTGATAGAACAGAACAAGCAGTCCCTGCTCAAGGAAGAAACCTGCAAAAACGCCAATCACAAAGGCAACGCTGCCCATAATCAGGTTTTCTATCAGATATAAACGCGCTATTTTCTTCTGATCCATACCAAGAAGAAGATAGGTTCCAAATTCCCTGCTTCGCTTCTCGAGCATAAATCGAACCATATAATGAATGAGCCAGGATACAATCAAAATGATAAAAATGGTTGCCAGTCCAATCATAGCTCCCATAATGGAAGCATCCTCACACATTCTGGCAATGTCCTTTGAAAACACGACCGAATCAAAGGCAAACATGAGTGCAGCAACTCCGGACATGGTAATCAGATAAATCAGATAATCCCGTATCGATCGTCTGGCATTTCTAAGGCTTAATCTAATCAGCATAGCCACTGTCACCTCCTGTCAGAGCAAGCACATCCAGAATCTGATTTAAGAACTCTCTGCGTGTCTTTTCTCCTCGTGAAAGCTCGTGGAAAATCTGTCCGTCCTTTAAAAACAGAATTCTTCCACAATAGCTTGCCGAAAAGGCATCGTGGGTTACCATGAGAATCGTTGCATGAAACTCTCTGTTCATAAGCGTGAAGGTATCTAACAGCATCATAGAGGATCTGGAATCGAGCGCTCCTGTCGGTTCGTCCGCCAACACCAGCTTAGGCTGATTCACCAGCGCCCTCGCACAGGCACACCGCTGTTTCTGACCACCGGATACCTGATACGGAAATTTGTCTGCGATTTCCGCAATTCCCAGCTTGCTCATCATCCCATGCACCACCGGATCTATTTCCTGTTTGCTTTTGCCATGCAGCGTCATCGCCAGACGAATGTTTTCCTCTATCGTCAAGGTATCCAACAAGTTAAAATCCTGAAACACAAATCCAAGATTGTATTTGCGAAACTGTGCCACCTGCTCTGACCGAAGTGCTGTGATGTCCAAACCATCATAATAGATGTGCCCGGCTGTAACATGGTCAATCGTAGACAGCATATTGAGCAATGTGGATTTACCGGAGCCGGACGCTCCCATAATACCAACAAACTCTCCGTGATCAATCGAGAAGCTGACCCTGTTGACCGCCTTGGTTATGTTGTTTCCTTCGCCGTAATACTTCTCGACATCGCATACCTTAATGAATTCATTCATCGTAAGTTTTCTCCCTTTCGAATGTTTTGACTACCTTGGATTATGCTGAGTATATCACGGCTTCCCGATGTATCCTATAAAGAAAGCTTACCGGAAGCTTTCATTTTTGTAAGCTTTGAGCTTCCATTCCTTCATAATAAGAGCTGTTCGGAAAGATGAGAAACATTCTGGTATATTGACCAGGCTCAGATTCGCAGCGGATTCCGATTCCAAGCTTGTCGCATAAACGTTTGCAAAGATAGAGTCCCATACCTGTCGACTGGTGCGTCGTACGCCCATTCGTGCCTGTATAGCCCTTTTCAAAGACTCTCCCTAACTCCTGCGCAGCTATTCCGATTCCGTGGTCTTCTATAAATAAAACAACCTGTTCTTTCCTCTCCTCACACCAGAATCGCAAAGAGAGAGGTTGCTCGGACCGGTATTTGACTGCATTGGTCATAAACTGTGTCAGGATGAATTCAATCCATTTCTCATCTGTGGAAACGACTGTCTCCTCCATATCCACTACAATCTGTGCCTGCTGCTGCCGCAGATAGACCCGATTCATCTGAATCGCAGCAGAAACAATCTTTCGAAGATCACATGGATGAATCAGATAATCTTTGTTGGCATTCTCCATACGTGCATAGTAAAGCACCATGTCTACCTGATTTTCAATCCTCTTTAATGCCACCTTCAGCGAAACAGACGGCTGTTCCATATTCTCACAGACAAGCATGGCAGAGGTTATCGGTGTCTTAATCTCATGAACCCAGCCCTCGACAAAGGCTCTGTAATCCTCCTGCTGCTGTTCCTTATCCCGAAGAACTTCTATCACCGATTTGTTTGAGCGACGCAAAAGCTCGTGATAAATCTGATCCTCCACATGTCTTCCAACAGGTGCCAGCTCCGAGAAAAGATAAGGTCGATCCAGCTGATCCAGTATACGCTCGAGATTGTCGAAATACTGCTTTTTCTGATAATAGTCAATTACAAGAACACAAGCAAGCACAAGCAGCCATGCAAAATCAATCAGGAGCACGGCTGCCCTCTGATCGCCCAACATAAGAAGAAACAGGGATAAAGCATATATCCCTGCACAATTCACCAATAGGATCCCTATCCGATCCTTCATATAATCTGATACTTTCATCTGCTCCCCCCTGTTAGATTCGATAGCCCAGACCTCTCTTGGATTCGATAAAGTCCTCCATTCCGATTCCCTGAAGCTTGCCACGTATTCTTGTGACATTGACGCTGAGAGTGTTATCGTCAATATAAATTTCCTGATCCCACAGGATATCCATTAGGGTGGTTCGAGATACAAACTCTCCTTTATGCTCAAACAAGATTCCCAGGATCTTCAGCTCGTTTCTGGTAAGGTCAATTCGCTTGTCCTGGTACTGCAGCTGCGCTGCAAGGGGATAGAGAGTCACACCCTTGTGCTGACAGCTCATATCCCCCTCCTCTTTTTTCATCGATCTTTTGAGCACTGCGGCGATTCTTGCAAGCAGAATCGGAATCTGATAAGGCTTCGCCACATAATCATCGCCGCCTCTCATGATACAGTTTAGCTCATCCATAGAAGTATTATTGCTCGTGACAAAGATGATCGGCACCTGCGACTTCTTCCGAATCTGATCACATAGAATAAGTCCATTTGTCCCCGGCAGATTCACATCCATCAGAATCAGATCCGGATTTCGTTCCAGGATATCCTCTGTAGCATGTTGAAATTCTGTCAGATACGACACGCTATATCCTGTCTGTGTTAACAGACTGGCCAGTTCTTCCCGTATTGTCTGTTCATCCTCTACAATTACAATTTTCGCCATATGTCCTCTCCATCAAGCTGCTTTGCTATGCCACAAACTTATGGGGTTATCATACCATACTTTCTTTATTTTAATCGATACAGGCGTGCTCCATGTGCTGCAATATTGTCAGTCAGGCATTTGTCATCTGCTGCCGCACCGATGTTGACTTTTAATTTTCCACCAGCAATTGCGGCTTTCTCTTCGTTTTCCCACAATTCGAGAATCTCGCCATATGTATCCAGTTCATAAGCAGTAAGGTTTATCGCAGATATTCTGTCCTGATCAGAAATATTGAACAGAGCAAGGTAAACCCCATCGCCGTCTTTACGCGGCGCAAGCCATGCGATTTCTGTCTCGGTGCGATACAACTGATGACCGCAAAAGCTCTCGCGTTCTATATCCAATACTGCTTTATTGGTTAGTATGCTTAAGGTAAATGAATCATTTTTGGGCATGTGCGCTCCAATCATCAAAGGTGCACGCATCATTACCCAAAGAGTCATCATTGTAATCTGCTCCTCTTCGGTAAATTTCGTCCACTCCTCTTCATCGTTGCACTGACGAAGAGCTCCTACAGGAAGCATATCTGCATCCGGCCAGTGTCCCGGCGCAGAATGAATACTCCATTTTTCGGCACGCTCAAACATTGCCAGCAAAAGATCCCAGCGATCCCAAAAATCATCTGTTATACGCCACATATTAGCATACGTTTTCAAATGCTCTGCCCTCTCAAGCGGCGCGGGTCCAGGAGACAAGCTGAGTACCATATCTCTGCCACAATTCCTGCTCGCCTTGGAAATCAGCTCGATTTCCTTCCTGCAGTGCGGATATTCTCTTGCAATGTCATCTACTTTTACAAAATCCACTCCCCACTCAGCATAGAGCTTAAAAATACTGTCATAATAAGCCTGTGCACCTTCTTCGTTTGTTTCACATTTTAGCCCATACATATCAGGATTCCATGCACAAATAGAGTTCGGATCTGCCACCCATTTTGCTGTAAAGCCAGAATCCTTAATTGGAAGGTTTTTGTGTGCTGCCATGCGGGGAATACCACGCATAATATGAATGCCAAACTTTAGACCCAAACTATGAATATACTCTGCCAATGAAGTGAAGCCTCTGCCATCTGCCGCACTGGGGAAGCGGTTCGTTGCCGGATATAATCGTCCATATTCATCCATAATCAGCTCAGAAAACGGCTCGTACTCATGACTATCCGCACC
>CALZEZ010000030.1 GCA_945643825.1 uncultured Lachnospiraceae bacterium | reverse complement strand
AACTTCTTCATGAGTTCCACTGACTCATATCCGGCTTCAATATCCACGCCGGCTGTCTTGTAATCCATCGCAATATCCTTCTTTCTAGTAATTTTTATATCCTACCTCTTTTAAATGTGCATCCTTTGCCTCAACCTGCTCCTTTAACTTTTCGGAGTAAGCCTTCAGCTTATCTAAAAGACCGGCATCTGACGTTGCAAGAATCTTGGCAGCAAGCAATCCTGCATTCACGCCTCCGTTGATTGCAACGGTAGCCACCGGGATTCCGCTTGGCATCTGAACAATGGAATAGAGAGAATCCCTTCCCCCTAATGATGTCGTATGCATCGGAATACCGATAACCGGCATCGGAAAGATCGCCGCACACATTCCGGGAAGATGCGCTGCCATTCCCGCTCCTGCAATGATTACCTTAAAGCCCTTCTCTTCTGCCGTCTTTGCATATTCAAAAAAAACATCCGGCTCCCTGTGTGCTGAGATGATCGTCATCTCATAGGAAACCCCGAGCTCCTCTAAAATATCAGCAGCCTTTGCCATAACCGGCATATCCGAATCGCTGCCCATCACAATACCAACCTGTGCCACTGTTTCGTCTCCCTTTTCTCATTTCTTATGGTTCATACTTCTGACCACATACCACATCTAGTTTACTAAACTTTTATATTCCATGCAAGATATTTAAGGAAATCTTAAGCGAATGCCGACTCAAGAGGGACATTGAGTGCTTCACACCACTCTACTACAAAGCGGCCTTTCTCAATAATCGGATATTCGATTCCATCCGCTGTTACTGCCGTGATCGCTCCCAGCTCCTCAAACGGAATCGTAATATCTGTATGGCAGTTAAAATAGGCCTGGGAAGGATCCGTCTTACGAAGAAGAGATATCTCATTATCCCTTGCCACAATACATTTTCCGTCGGGATTATAGACATCAACCTCCTCCTGATGAGGATAGCAGGTGTCACCCACCGCAAAATGAGGTCCGGTTTTCTCTGCAATAAGAATAGGCAGGATTCCGGAAATATCATACTTCTTAGCCATCACATAGGCAGTCGTATTAGTTCCGATCGCGAACTCTCCCATTGGAAGTGTCTCATGATGGAACAACAGATTCTCCTCAACATAATTTCTGTTCTTCTTCTCATCGTCAAAATTGCTGCAGGAGTAGTCCACAATTTTTCCGTCCCGGAAGGTAAGCTCCAGATTTTTGTATTCCAGAGCACTTAAAAAAACATGGGAAACATGCAAAACACCATCCGTTCCCTTCAAAACAGGTGTGGTGAACACCTCTCCAACCGGAATGTTTACATCTGCCACACAGTTTTCGAATTTTGTCTCCTTAGATGGATCCTTCAGCTTACACAGTTCGACCCTCAGGTTCGTGCGATTGCCATTCATTCCTTTGATTACACAGTATTCTGACTTATCCAGAACATCAATAATCTTCTTCTGAATCCGGCTGTACTCATCATAATCCAATGTATTTATCCGCACAATCTCCTCAAAAATCTCTTCATAGAGTTCTCCGATATGCGGCGTTGGGAAGGCAATAATCGTAAAGCTCCTCTCTTCATAATTAATATATTCCCGCATGAGCATGCCTGATTGCATCTGAAACTTCACCTGCAGCTTCTGCTGTGCTTCATCAAGCTTTAAGCTTTCCTTCTTATCCTGTGGTTCAAACGGGATCTCTCCAAAGGTTTCTACCACTGCCGGACCAGCATATTCTGCAGCCTGCTGTTTTCTTGCCTCATATGCCGCGTGTAATACCTCCAGACGTCTGCTGCAATACTTGGCATCAAAGAACAGAGCCTTATCCTCTCTGTGATCATAATCATACTGCTTATTAACAGTCGCGCCATAATACCCAACCTTATCAACGGACTTATTCTGAAATGCACTCACAGCGGCGCGAAACATTGTGGTTCTAAGCCCCAGATTTTCAAAGTTCTGTATTGCCTTACGTATCATTCTTTCAAAGCCAATCCGGTAATAGACACAGACCGTTTTCTTCTTATGCAGCGGTTTGCCGGCAAGCTCAAAGCCCTTCCGATATCCTTCCGTATAAGTCTGTGCCATCCGGTCAATCTGTTCCTGACTCATGGAAAGCAAATGTCTAGCCTGACGGAGCTCATGCTCCGAAATATATTCCCCAAAGTAATACAGATAACGAAGGTCCGATAAATCACTCTCCATAATAATCCTGACAGCAAAATCACGATCCGCATCAATCTGCGCAGCAACCACCTCGTCGGCCGCGAGCTCTGAATAATCGCTAAAGAACCAGTAAAGCGTCCGTCTGACCGACTCCGGCGCCGGAAGTGTTCCGCCTTCCTCCTTCTCGCAGAGAAACAGTCCGTAAATCTCCAGAAACAGCTCCAGCCTGATTACAGTCTCCATGAGCCTGCTCTCATAAGCATATGCAATCAGCGCACGAAGCTCCGTATAAAGGAATGCGAGCATTGCCCCATGCTCCTGCCCCAACTGCTTTACTGCATACGTCGGGTTGGCGTAGCTCTGCTCATAATGCTCCGGCAATATATCCTCATAAAGCTTGTGGTTATGTTCCTGCAATTTCTCCAGAGATACTGTCCTAAGCTCCCCGCTTTCCACAAATCGATAGGTTTCCTTCATAAACATCAGAAAATCTGAGACAAAGCTAAAATAGCTCTGAAAATTGTCGTCCAGTATATGCTCCTGCGGTATCCCGGCAATCCTCTCATAGGCCAGCTCAAACCGCTCTTCCATCTCTGCCTTATCATATTCAAATTCCATATCTACCTCTCACACCTCTCATCACATATGATTCGGCGCATACAGGACAACACTTATTCCCAATAGCGCCAGCGTATTTAGCACAATCCCAAGGTAGGAGAAGAAATAGAACATATCCTTTTCAAACCTTGACCAAATTCCCAAAAGCAACCCGGCAAAAGCAAACACGGTAATAAAAAAGCCAGTTATTCCATACGATTCTGCTGCCTGTCCCCCTCTCTGGTAGGACAGATAAATCACCAACACATAAGAGGCTAACGCAATTATTCCCAGAATCGTGGCCATAACCGCTTTTGCAGAGTTCTTCTTCTTCGTAAAAATGTAATGACGTCTACCAATCATACTCGGCCCACAATCGAAACAAGGATGTCTTACGACATCCTCATGCTTCTGCTCCTACTAAAACATTATCTTGCTCTTTCCGGATAAAAGTTTGGCTCCACTGATAATTAATAAAACCCCTGTCGCCACTCCAACCATAAGAGACACAATTCCTAACACAAGATTGGTAACACCGGTTCCACGCATTGTACGAAATGTTTTCTCTTCCATAATCCTGATATCCTTTCCGTCTGACTCCGGTTACGCACCGTACTGCTCATAATAAGCATCAATTGCCTGCTTCAGTGTGTCATCGATATAAATATTTCCATCTACCGGCTTATTATACAGATGCTCGATCACCTCTGCCATGGATACGATTGCCGCCGTCGGGAATCCATAGCGCTCCTTAATCTCATCTAATGCGCTTTCCTTACCGGCCTGCCCCTTTTCCATACGATTTAATGAGACAATCAGTCCAACCACCTGTACATCGGCCTGCGCCTTAATAATCGGGAAGGTTTCTTCAATCGACTTCCCGGATGTTGTCACATCCTCGATGATCAGAACCCTGTCGCCATCCTTTAACGGTGTTCCAAGCAGAATTCCGGTGTCCCCGTGATCCTTTACTTCCTTACGATTAGAGCAATAACGGATATCCTTTCCGTAAAGCTCACTAATCGCCATAACCGTTGCAACACCAAGTGGAATTCCCTTGTATGCCGGTCCAAACAGTACATCAAAATCCAGTCCATAATTATCGTGGATTGCCCTCGCATAATACTCTCCAAGTTTGCGAAGCTGTGTCCCTGTTACATAGGAACCCGCATTCATGAAGAAGGGAGATTTCCGTCCACTTTTCAAAGTGAAATCACCAAACTTCAACACATTGCTATGTACCATAAACTCGATAAATTCCTGCTTATACTGTTCCACCTTACAAAACCTCCCGGATAAATTCCACTAAATACTACCATAGAGCCATCAACTTTTCAACTGTTTCAGCATAGCACTAGGAAAGTGCACTACGAATATCCTCTCTCATATCAATGACCGCCTGACGGGATGCATCCGCATAATTCGCTTCCCCAAAACCGGCATAAGCTTCCTGCTTATATGCAGCAATAATTCCTCTTGAAGAATTAACAATAGCGCCCAAACCGTCCTTATTAAAGAAAGGAACCAGATCCTTTCCCTTTCCTCCCTGTGCTCCATATCCAGGAACAAGAATATACGCCTTTGGCATAATATCACGCAGAATCTTACCCATCTCAGGATAGGTTGCACCAACGACTGCCCCGACTGCACTGTAACCACATTCTCCAACGCACTCGCTTCCCCATTCATCAACCTTTCTGCCGACCAGTTCATAGAGTGGCCTTCCATCTACTACCTGATCCTGAAATTCACCACTACTGGGATTCGAGGTCTTTACCAGCACGAAAATTCCGCGGTTATGCTCCTTGCACACCTTGATAAAGGGCTTCACGCCATCCGAACCAAGATACGGATTGACGGTTGCAAAATCCTCATCAAAGCCTGCATAGGTCATAGCACCCACCTGCACGGTTCCCAAATGTCCCACTGCATATGCCTCGGAGGTGGAACCGATATCGCCGCGCTTGATATCTCCGATCACAACAAGCCCTTTTCCCTTACAGTAATCAACGGTTTTCTTAAATGCAATGACACCTTCTACACCAAACTGCTCATACATTGCAATCTGGGGCTTCACCGCAGGAATCAGATCGCAGGTTGCATCGACAATCGCTTTGTTAAACTGCCAGATTGCTTCTGCTGCGCCGCGTAATGTCTCGCCATACTCCTCATATGCTTTCTTCTGCACATGCTGCGGAATATAATTAAGCATAGGGTCCAGGCCTACTACGATGGGTGCCTGTGTCTTCTTAATATTGGATACCAACTGATCAATCATTTTCTCTGCTCTCTCCTTCTTGCTTTATCTTGTCTTCAGGAACTGATTCTCCCTCTGTGCCTGTTCATCGTCAGGATACGCCTTCAGATAATCCTTCATCAGTGAGGCTGCCTGTTTAAATTGTCCCAATCTCTCATAGGCAACAATCTCGTTAAACTGCAGCGTCTGCAGAATCGTACAGTCTTCAACCAGTTGTCCGTTCTGAAACGCTTCCAATGCACCCTCCGGATCATTCATTTTCAATCTGCACATTCCAAGCTGATTATAGATCTCAGCGTTCGGATGCTCTGTCACCTGTGAAAGATAGACGCTTGCTGCATAATTATAGTCTCCCAAAATCTCCCAGGTTCTGCCAAGGTATAATACAGCATCGGCACCACTGTTATCCCTGGCTCTCTCCAGATAGTCTCTGGCATCCTCATAATTGCCAAGGTAGAAATAGATTCTTCCTTTATTGTAATCGGACATCTCCTTGGCATCTGTGTCAATGGCCGTCTGCAGATACCCCTGTCCTACTTCCTCATATCCCTGCTCCGCCAGCACCTGATAGATATCCAGAAGCTGATCAAAATCAGTCGGAGCCAAAGCAATCGCCGCATCAAAATCCTGCTTTGCCGCCTCGTAATCCCCTTCCTTGAGCTTTACGCTTCCACGAAGATAATAGGCATCCTTTTCCTTCGGCTTCAAATCAATTATGGTATCATAAATCCGGACAGCAGAGCTTGTATCTCCGAGCTTATAGTAGGCGGTTGCCAGATAATAATTCATATCGTAGTCCATGTCCCACGGCAGCCCACTGCTACAGGACAATGCCAGCTCAAAGCAGTCCACCGCATCCTCATATCTGGTCAGCCCCATATAGGCAATACCCTGTGCCCGATACAGCAGTCTCTCATCCTCTTTTCCAGCTGCCTGTTCAAGCTCCTCCAGCGCCAGCTCATACTCGTGATCTGCAATATGCTGCATGGCTGTATCAATGTGCTCTCTGCTCACCCTTCCACAGCCGACAAGCACCAATCCGCACACAAGCAGGACTGCCAGACCTGTGATACGTTTTCCTGTTTTCTTTCGTTTCATAGCTGCTTCCTCTAGAATAAGGAGGTAATATCCAACCGTTCAAACTGCTCAAAGAAGGGTCTGATCCATGCCTTAATCTGCTCCACTCCACCTTCCTGCTTTGTCTCGATATTAAGAGGCAGAATCGGATCATGTAGCGACATACGCAAGAGCAGCCATCCATCGATACCCTCCCGATGAATGTTCACACGAATTCCCTCATAATTAATCGGTGCTTTTGTAAAGCCCTCCTCCTTCTCTACGAATGACTCAAACTGAGAAAGGACATCCAGTCCATATTCCTTGAATTCCTCCAAACGAATCTTAAAGCGGCATTCTGCTGCCTCCTTCGGATGATTCAGTTTCGAAATCATCGCATCAATCGCCTTGCCCTGCGCCTTACATCTTGCCAGCTCAATCAGAATCTTCACACTCATGTATGCGCCGTCATCCAGGAAATAATTCTCTTTGAGCGCCCCATGACCTGATGTTTCAATTGCCAGCTGACTATCAATGCCTTCCCGATTGAGACGCATAGACTCATTGATGACATTGCGATAACCTCTCTTAAAACGATGATGCTTCAACCCCAGCTCTTCCTCCAGAAAAACGGTGAGCTCATCGCTTGTTACGGAATCTGTCACAATTGTCGTGCCCGGATGGTCATGTGCCACAATAGCTCCCATCAGTGCAATGATCGCATTCCGGTTTATTTCATCCCCGTTTGCAAATACAGCAGCGGAGCGGTCTACATCTGTGTCAAAAATAAGTCCCAGATCTGCGCCGGATTCTATGGTTGCCTTACGGATTGCCTCCATCGCATCCGGATTCTCTGGATTCGGAATATGATTCGGGAAATGTCCGTCCGGCTCCAGGAATACGCTTCCTGAAATATCTGCCCCCAAAGGGCTTAACACCTTGTTTGCGAAGAAGCCGCCTGCGCCATTGCCCGCATCCACCACAACATGCAGACCACTAAACGGTTTTTCTCCTCCCTCCGGCAGTGCCTCACAGATAATTTTTCTAAGGTGCGCACTGTAATGCTCAAGAAGCGGGCATACCTCTACTGCCTGTCTGTCTTCCTTCTCCACACACTCCGAATATCTCTCTTCCACAGCAGCCGTCGTGATCGCATGAATATCCTCATGCTCCAGTCCACCTTCTCCGGTAAAGAATTTCAGTCCATTCCGGTTAAACGGCAGGTGACTTGCTGTGATCATTACAGAAGCATCATAGGTAAGTCCGGGCAATACGGTTGCCATAAACATGGAAGGTGTAGAGGAAAGACCACAATCCGCTGCTGCCGCTCCTGTTTCCAGAATTCCCTCAATGACAGCCTGTTTTAATATATCAGCCGAAAGTCTCGAATCATGTCCGACTGCAATTCTTAACTGATTTGCCTTCTTACTGTATTTGTCTGCCACAAAATGTACAAAGCTCTTAGAAAGATCCCTCGCAGCTGCCGGGGTAAGGGTTACATGTTCCCCCTCGATTCCTTCTAGTGCGACACCTCTGATGTCACTTCCATTCTCCAATTTAAAATAGTAATCCTTATCGTGGTTCATTATCTGTCTCTCCTTCTTTCGGGGCGGCTTCAGGCAGTCTCTGAGGTCTGCGCCGTATACAGGTGGTAGTACAGCCCCTTCTTCGCCATTAGCTCGTCATGCGTCCCGCACTCCTTGATGCCGCCATCCGCAATATACATAATCTTATCACAATTTTTGATTGTAGACAAACGATGTGCAATAATAAATGAAGTTCTTCCCTCTAACATTGCATTAAGTCCCTGCTGCAGTGCCTTTTCCGTCTGAACATCAATACTGGAGGTTGCCTCATCCAAAACAAGAATACGCGGGTCGGACAGCAATGTTCTGGCAAAGGAGATTAACTGCTTCTGTCCCTGCGACAAAAGGGTTCCCCTCTCCTTAACCTCCGTGTGATATCCATGCGGCATTTTCGAAATAAACGAATCGGCACATACCACCTTACTTGCTTCCTTCACCTCGGTCTTTGAGGCATCCAGCTTTCCATATCGTATATTTTCTTCAATCGTACCGCTGAAAATAAAGCTGTCCTGCAGCATGATCCCCATCTGCGAGCGAAGCGAATGCAGTGTCACCTTCGAAATATCCTGTCCGTCAATCAGTACACGCCCACTGTTCACATCATAAAACCGGGAGATCAGATTCACGATCGTACTCTTGCCTGCTCCGGTGGGTCCGACCAGTGCGACACTCTCGCCGGGTTTGACCGTAAAGGAGACATTCTGAAGCACAGTCTTGTCCTGCTCATACCCAAAGGTTACATTTTCAAATACTACCTCACCAGTAATCGGCTTCATCTCGACAGCTCCCGGTGCATCATCGATCGTTACCGGCTCATCCAACGTCTCAAAGATGCGTTCCAGATAAGCAATGTTGTTTATAAAATTATTAAAAATATTGCCAAGGTTCATAATCGGTTGCCAGAAGCTGGATGCATACGTTGAAATGGCCACAATGGTACCAAGAGTCACATTGGCCGGTCCAAGCACCAGCAGTCCTACCGTGAAAATTGCTGCACGCACTAACACCGCAATATCATCAATCATCGGCCAGACTAACGTCGAATATTTAACCGCTTCCATCCATGTCTTTCTACAATTTCCCGACAGTCTCTTAAATATATCTGCATTTTCCTGCTCTCGGACAAAGATCTGCGTGATGCGTGCTCCCACGATATTCTCCTGCAGATACGCATTCAGGTTTGAATTCTTATTGGAAACCATCTGCCATGCCCGTCGCTGCTTCTTCTTAATCCAGCTCATGCCCAGTCCCAAAAACGGCACTCCTGCCAGGACTACAAGCGAGAGCTTCACATCGACTGCCAACATAAAAACCACTATGAATACCAGATTCATGGACTCTAACACTACATTAATCAGCCCATTTGACAGCATATCCGATACGGAATTGACATAGTTTACCACACGAATCAGAATCTTTCCGTGCGGTCTGTCATCATAATACTGGAAAGGGAGCTTCTGTAAATGGGCAAACAAATCTGCCCGGATGTCATAAATAATACTCTGACTGACCTTAACCATGATTCTGGAACGAATGGCCATAAAAATAACATTGATCACGTAGACACCGACCAGAAGAACAACCAGCTCATAGAGCATCGTACGGTTCTTTCCCGGAATTGCAATATCAAGAGCCTTCTGTATGATAATCGGTGCAAACAGAGCTGAAATACCGGCTAATGCGCTGAAGAACAGTGCAAGCACCATTCTTTTTGCGTACCTCTTAATATAAACCCAGGCTCTGAAAAGATGCCTAAAGCTAAATGGGGTCTCCAGAATTTCGTCTTCATTATAGGTATTTCTTCTGGGTGTTTTATTCTCTGCCATCGAAATCTTCCCCTCCGTTCTGAAGCTTTGCAACCTCGTAATAATATCCCTTCTTCGCAAGCAGCTCCGCATGTGTTCCGCACTCTGTAATCCGTCCATCCTGCAAGACCAGAATCTGATCCGCATTCTTCGTGGACGAAATGCGTTGTGCAATGATAATCTTTGTACATGTAAAATCAAGGTTTTCCAGACTCTGCTGAATGTATTTCTCTGTCTCCAGATCGACTGCAGATGTCGTATCATCCAGAATCAGAATGGAAGGACGGATTGCCAGCGCCCGCGCTAATGAGATACGCTGCTTCTGTCCACCGGACAGGCCTACCCCGCGCTCTCCCACGATCGTATCATAGCCCTCAGGCATCTTGTCAATAAACTCATCCGCTGCTGCGCTTTTTGCAAAGCTTCGCACAGCTTCCTCACTCATACTGCTGTCTCCATATGCAATATTTCCATCAATGGTATCCGAGAAAAGGAGAACATCCTGTGTGGCCATGCCGATATTTTTCCGCAGCGTGGAAAGCTTGATTTTGCGTACATCCGTGCCATCCACAAGCACCCTGCCACTGTTGCAGTCATAGAATCGCGGAATTAACTGAATCAATGTCGTCTTGCCACAGCCGGTTTCGCCCATGATAGCAACCGTCTGGCCCGGCAGAATCGTAAAGGAAATATCGGAAAGCACCTCTTTGGAGCCGTAGGAAAAGCTTACGTTGCGAAACTCAACCCGTCCCTCAAAGCGTTCCGTGCTCTCGATTGCCTTCTTATCATCCACAATCGCCGGTTCCGAAAAATACAGCTCCATCACCTTGGAGGATGCTGCCGAAAATCTCTGAAACTCATTCATGATATTGCCAAGCTGACGCATCGGATTGGCTATCGCCCAGTTTAATCCTGCAAACGCCACATATTGTCCCATGGTGATCTGATCCTTAATTAAGAAGATTCCACCCACAAGCAACAGAACTACCGGCATGAGATTTGCCATCGTCTCCACGTATGGGAAATAGTGCAGCCACACATACGCAGTCTTCTTGTTTGTTTCAGCATAATCCCGGTTTCGCTCATCGAACTTTGCGATCTCGTAGTCTTCTCTTGCAAATGCCTTCACTACACGATTGCCGGCAATATTCTCC
>CALZEZ010000029.1 GCA_945643825.1 uncultured Lachnospiraceae bacterium | reverse complement strand
TTCTATTCGATAAAAAAGGCGCCTACATCCGGGACTTTTCCCAGATATAAACGCCTTTGTTTTCGCAGCAATTGTTTTATTGAGTCGAATTATAGAAATAAAATTTTGATTTTGCAACCCTTTTCGAAGAATTTGTTCATCTTTGTGAAAAAGGTAGTTTTTTTAGAAATTTTTTATTTTTTTATCGTCATTTTGTCAAACGGATCTTCTGGTAGATGCGTTTGATAAAGCTTCGGTCGTCATATGTCACCTCGTCCGTGTAGGAGCGCAGCCGTCTGATCTCTGCGTCATAGAGGAGAGTCACCAGGATCATCGAGCAACCGTCTGACACTGCATTCGCATACAAAACACCCGATAGTCCGTAGAACCGTGGCAGGATCAACAGCGCCGGAATCAAGAAGATACCGTGTCTGGAAAGAGAGACCAGTGTGGCAACCTCCGGCTTGCAGCACGCGGAGAAAAACATGCTGACAAGCATCTGGTAGCCTGAGAAGATAGCAAACAGCTTTGCGATGCGCATCGCCTCCACACCGAAGGCAATTAACTCGGCATCATCTTTACTAAAGAGATTGATCAGTACCTCCGGGCAGATCCGCATCATGGCATAGACAATAATGGCGAAAAAGAATGCCATCGCCTGCGACAGCAGGGTCGCTTTCCAGATACGGGAGTATTTTTTTGCCCCGTAGTTAAAACTGATGATCGGCGAGGCTGCCTGGTTGATGCCCATTGCGGTTGTGGTAATGAGGTTTTCCACAGCCGTCGCGGCGGCAACCGCAGATATACACAATTCACCACCTCCGATCAGACCATAAACGGGATCAAGATCTCCGTATTTCTGTAAGGATCTGTTTAACAGAATGTTGGTATAAAACGAGAGCATCTGGAAAATCGACGGAGCAATTCCAAACTTGGCGACAAAGAGCATCTGCCTGATGCTGACCACGCCAAAGCCCTTCCATTTCAGGTTGGATTTGCCGGTAAAGAAATAAGCCGCAGAGAATGCAGCGCCTGCAAACTGGCTGCAGATCGTACCGAGTGCTGCGCCCTCGATTCCCATTCCAAGCACGATGATAAAAACAGCATTCAGACCGATGTTGATAACGGCACCGATCATATTCGCAATCATGGAGTAGGTTGCGGAGCCCTCGGTCCTTATAATCGCAGCCAGTCCCATATTGAGCATATTAAAGACCTGTCCCCAGGCGATGATTCTAAGATACACAACGGCGTATTCAAAAATCTCCGTGCCCTCTTTTGCCCCAAAGAGCCTGACCCAGTATTCGGGAATGAAGGCAAACAGTGCCGTGACAATCAGCGCCATGCCTATTGCCTGGACAATAATATTCGTAAAAAGGCGGTTGGCTTTGTCATAGTCCCTGCTGCCGGTTGCCACGGCAAGCATCGCTGCCCCTCCCACGGTGATAAAGAGCGAAAGGGCTATGACAATATTATTAAAGGGATTTAGCACCGAGATTCCCCCGAGGGCATTGCGTCCCACATAGTTTCCCACGTAGATCTGGTCGACCGTCCGGTATAGATAGGTAGTCATATTTCCGAGAAGTCCCGGTATTCCCATCGAAATCAGTAATTTAAATAGAGAATCTGATCCCATTTTCTCTGCGTTTGCTTTTGCCATCCTGTGTACCTCCTGTTGCGGTTTCCTAAACAGAAAACAGCGCCATCCATTCCGGATGACGCCGTCGTCTATCGTTTTGTATTCTACAGTCAGTGGGGAAAAAAATCAACCCTTACTTGACGTCTTTACATACTGAAGAAATTCCATCGCCGCCTTCGGCATGGCTCTCTCTTTATTCCATGCCAGAACATATCGCGCCATGACGGACGGGTTGGTGATGGCTTTGATGCACAGGCTTTCCCTGGCGATGATATCGCTCGCAGAGGCCGGATAAATCGCAATTCCGATTCCCTGTCTGGTCAGCTCATAAGCACTCAGGGTATTGGCAATGTAGCAGCGAACCTTGGGCTTTGTTCCGGAAACCGCAAACCATTCTTCGATCTCATGAAGTCTGGAGTGTCTGGAGGGAATAAGCAGGTCGTAGGGTGCCAGCTCCTTTAATTCAATGCTGTCCCCTTTCTTCCTGGCAAGCGGATGGTCAGTCGGCAGAATCGCTACCCAGGGCTCCTCATAGACATCGAAGGTGCCAAGTCCTTCCGCGTCAAACGGGGTCATGATGACTGCCAGATCGCAGAGACCTTTCTTAATTCTGGCGATGATGTCATCGGTATTGCCATTCCAGAGATTGTATTTTACATGGGGATATTGTGTGCGAAACTGCGCAATCCATCCAGCTAAGAGTGCGGGGGCATGTCCCTCGACATTCGAGAAGTAAATCGTTCCCTGCAGGCCCTGATCCATCTCGCGGATATCCTCCACCGATCTCTCGGACAGCTCGAGGATTCTGGTTCCGTATTGGCGGAAGAGCTCGCCCGCTTCGGTCAGCTCCATGTGGTGCGGCGAGCGGATAAAGAGCTTGGTTCCCAGCTCGTTTTCCAGATCCTGTATCTGGCGGCTTAGCGGTGGCTGCGCAATGCAGAGCTTCTCTGCCGCTCTCGTGAAGTTCATTTCCTCTGCTACTGCAAGAAAATATCGAATGTGTCTCAGTTCCATGGGCTCCTCCTTGCGATACCTTTTGGGTATTATAACACGTTTATAATATGTATTTCAAATATTCTTCGATTGCTGTTATAGTAAAATCATCAAAAGGAAGACGTCTTCAAGCAGCAAATTCATAAAGCACCAACAGATCAAAGGAGGTAGTTGTTATGTCGAAATTAGTTGAATTCCTGAAAGAGTATTATTTTATATGCGCACACAAATAGAGTCTAATGTGAGAAATTAGGGGCTGGCCTTTCCGATTAGAAATCGAAAAAGCCAGCCCCTGATTTTTTGTGTTTTGCAATCTAGCAGCCAAAGAGCTTCGCTGCTTTTTCCATTCTCTCTGCGATCGGAACGTCAAAGGGGCAACGCGACTCACAGGCATGGCAGCCGATGCACTCGGATGCCTTATGTTCTAAGAGCTCATAATGAGACTGCACGGTTACGGGTATCTGCGGCTGCATAACGGCAAGATCATAGTATTTATTGATCATGGCAATGTCGAGCTTCGACACACAGGGCTTACAGTGTCCGCAGTAGGTGCACTCTCCTTTGTAGGAGTGCAGCGGTGCATTCGCAATCACGGATGCGTAGTCCTTTTCCTCGGTGGAGGCTGTCTCATAAGCTACCGCTTCGTCAATCTGTTCCTTGGTATCATAGCCGCACAGGATCGAAACAACAGCCGGTCTGGTCAGTGCATAGTGGATGCACTGCGTCGGAGTCAGGCTTACGCCAAACGGAGAACGCTTCTCATCAAATAATCTGCCACCTGCAAAGCCCTTCATGACTGTAATACCGATATCATGCTCTTCACAGAGCTGATAAAGCTTCGCCCTCTCGGGGTCAATCCCCGTCAGCTTCTCATCATATGCGTCCTGAAAGAGCACGTCGATGTCCTCACTCGGTGGGAGCATGTCATATGCCGGATTGATACTGAAAAGAATCATCTCGATATAGCCGGATGCGACGGCAAGCTGCGCAATCTGCGGATTGTGGGTACTCATTCCGATATGACGGATGGTTCCGGCCTCCTTTAGCTGCTTCACATAGCAGAGGTATTCCGACTCCTGTATCATATCCCATTCCTGCTTAGAGTCCACATAATGAATCATTCCAAGGTCGATGTAGTCTGTCTGCAAACGGGTCAGGAGATCCTCAAAGGCCGGCTTGACATATTTCATATCTCTGGTGCGGACATATTGTCCGTTCTGCCAGGTGGAGCCGATGTGTCCCTGGACGTACCATTTATCCCGACAGTCAGCAATTGCTTTACCGATAATGTCTCTGGATTTCGGATCGGGCATCCAGCAGTCAATAATATTGATTCCCTTCGTCGCCGCATATCGGATCAGTTCCACCGATTCCTCTTCGGGGTGACGCTCGAGCCATTCACCGCCAAAGCCAATCTCACTTACAAACAGGTTTGTTTTTCCCAGACGTCTTGTTTCCATTGAAAGTACCTCCACATTAAATTATAGAAATTATATCATGCCGGTGAGGGAGGTACAATGTGGGATTAGAGTCTATGAATGATTTCGCCCATCTTTTTTACTCTGCTTAATTTACTTCAATAAGTCCATAAAATAAACAATATTATGTCCTGCATTATAATAATCAACGATTTCCTCTGGGAAGCAGAATTTCTTGAGTTCTTTCCGCCTTTGCTTTCAGTAGCCCCATTATCTGGAATAAGAAATACCAATTCAGCATCATTACATGCTTTTAGAGCCTCCTCATGCCAGGTAGCTCTTTGATTCTTGTCATCTGTGAAAATGGCATCATAATATGTTGCATTACTGATTCTTCATCAGACACTCCTTATCCTCTCGAGTTTAGTATATATTAGGCGTTTCGCAAACACCTCAGCGTATATACATAATCCCACCCCAGTTGTTTGCTTTGGGACTTTCCGGACGAGTATTGCGCGCATAGTTCCAAAAAAATGCAATTATGCAGATTTTTGGAACTGACAGAACATTTTTTCCCCTCATAGTCCCAAAAAAATGGTAATTCGCAGATTTTTGGAACTGACAGAACATTTTTTCCCCTCATAGTCCCAAAAAATGGTAATTCACAGGTTCTTTGGGACTTTCAGGACTATTCTTTTCGTATAGTTCCAAACCCAGAAATGTTTTGTGATTCTGGCAAGGATAAATCGCTTACGGACTTCGGTTATAATCATTTTTAACTATACCCCGTTTTGTTATTTTATGAGTTCGCCAAGCCTCTTTATTCCTTCTACAATGATCTCATCATCGCTGTTTGTGAAATTGAGTCTCATCGTATTGGCATTTCTGGCATCAATATAAAATGGGTTGCCCGGAACAAATACGACATTTTTTTCCTTTGCCTTTTCAAATAATTCAATTGCATGCATATTCTCCGGCAGGGTTGCCCAGATGAACATGCCGCCTTCAGGACGAGTGAATTTCATTTCTTCCGGGAAATAGGTTTCCATCGAGGATAGCATCGTACTACATTGCCTTTGATATAGGGCGCGTATCTTCGTAATGTGTTGTTCCAGGTCGTTATGTGTCAGGTAGTCCCAAAGAATGTACTGTGAGAAGATGTTGGAATGAAGGTCTGCCGCCTCCTTGGCCGTATTGATACGGATTCTCAGGGTATCATCCTTTATTACCATAAACCCGAGTCTCATTCCGGGCGTTACTGTTTTGGAGAAGGTTCCAAGCAAAATGCTTCCTGACGGATCAGCTTTGCTTATATATCCGTAGGGGGTTCCTTCAAATCGCAAATCTCCATAGGGATCATCCTCAACCAGGATACAATTGTACTTTCTCGCCAGCGAAAAGAGCATCTTTCTCTTCTCGGGAGAAT
Organism: uncultured Lachnospiraceae bacterium; assembly: GCA_945643825.1. GTDB lineage: Bacteria > Bacillota > Clostridia > Lachnospirales > Lachnospiraceae > UMGS2037. The sequence goes on along the minus strand of CALZEZ010000029.1, from coordinate 5,666 downwards.
AGGTGAGCCCGCTGGGATTCTGGAAGTTGGGAACAGTATAGATGAACTTTGCATTTGATTCCTTTAGTTTATTCTCAAGCTCATTCATGTCCATTCCATCGTCTTCAAGCCGGATTGCACACATATGGGGCCGGTACTGACTGAATGCCTGAATGGCTCCAAGATATCCCGGCTCCTCGAGAATGATCGTATCGTCCGGATCGATCAGAACCTTTCCAATCAGGTCCAGTGCCTGCTGCGATCCTGTCGTAATGATAATATCATCATAGGTAACCTGAATTCCCTGTGTGTTTTGTAAACGCTCTGCTATGTATTTGCGAAGTTCAACTAAGCCTGCGGTCTGCGAATACTGAAAGACCTTGCTTCCATAGTTCTCAATGATCCGATTGGTGGATTCCTGCAGCTGCTCCTTGGGGAAGGAGATCGGATTGGGTAATCCGCCCGCAAACGAGATGACATCTTTGCTTTCCGTCGTTTTTAATATGGCACGAATAAAGGATGGTGGGGTAGACAGACTCAGCTGTGATATTTTTTCTTCAAACATAATATCCTCCTTGTTTTCCGAAGGAAAATCCTAACTGCTTTAGCAGTTTACCCATTGGCGAGGAGAGGATTTATCCTCCTTGTTTTGCTTTTGCAATAATTTAGCATTGAAATAGTATGAATACAATATTAAAATTGTCTTCAAGATAATTTTGTTACTATATTTGGAGGGAGAGAAATGCCGGTAAATTCTTTTGACGATTATCCGATGAGTTGGAAGCCTGTCATTGACAGAAATAGCAAAACTCCACTCTATATTGCTCTTGCCGATGCTCTGAAGGCAGATATTCTAGAGGGGTGTCTGGCACCGGGGACAAAGCTGCCGCCACAGCGGGAGCTTGCCGATTTTCTGGATATCCACCTAAGCACCATCACCAGAGCGTTTAAGATCTGTGAGCAGAGGGGACTTGTATGCAGTATCATCGGCAGAGGAACCTTCATCTCCTCCGATGCGGCAGTGCAGGGCATGCTTACGATTCGCGAAGCCTCCGACAAAATTATTGAAATGGGTGCCATATTACCCAAGCCTGACGTGGAAGAGATCATTACCAATTACTTAAAAGAAATGATTTCAGAGCCCGATTTTTTCAAGCTTATGCAATATGATACCGTCAAATCTGATAAATTGCAGACGCAGGCGGGTATTCTATGGTTTGAATATTATGGTATGAAATCGGGTGCGGATAACATTCTCTTTTCCTCCGGCAGTCAAAACGGGATTTATGCCATTCTTTCTGCTCTTTTTGATTCCGGGGATAAAATCGCAACCACTCCGGTGACCTATCCGGGGCTCAAGATCGCCGCAAATTCTCTCGGAATCCAGGTGGTACCTTTGCCACTTTTTGATAATAAAATTACGGTTGAGTCCTTAGATTATGTTGTAAAGAATCATGACGTGAAGGGGTTTTACTTCATTCCCGATTTCAACAATCCATCCGGGGAGCTGATGGATGTGAAAACCAGAAAAGCCATTGCAGACTATTGTAATACCAATCGACTGCCCTTTATGGAGGACAGTATCTACTCTTTATTTTTGCCAAAACCACTTCCACCGATTTCTTCCTTTTCGCCGGAATATGGGATTATGATTGCCAGTGTGTCCAAAATTTTGTCGCCGGGACTTCGTCTTGCAGTTCTGCATATACCCGGTCAGTATTATCAAAAGGTTGCGACCACGCTATACTCCATCATCATCACCCCACCGGCACTGATGATGCAGCTATTTACAAGGTTAATCAATCTGGGGAAATTTGATAAAATACGTGCGCTTCGTATTCAGGATGTGGTGGAAAGAAATAAACTGTTCGACCGCATCTGTCCTACGGTGAAGTCCAGCGGGGATATCTACTGTCCGCTCAGGTGGACATTTATTCCGGAGGGAAAAGAGGTCAATCCCACTATTCTGGAAAAGGATTTGTTGAAGATGGGAATTCAGTTATACTCAGCAGAGCGCTTTGTTGTAGGTAACTACAGCGTACCTCAGGCCGTTCGGATCTCGCTGATCTCAGAGCATGATCCGGAGAAATATGAAGCAGGGCTGGAAATGATAAACCGATATTTTGCATAATGTGTTAGGTGGAAAGAGGTAGGCAGAATATGCGCTATGGCAGGCGTATTCTAATAGAAACTGGCTTGCTGTTAGATATCCCTTTGCGATAGGAAAGGACGATTATACCAAAAGACTCCTGTTCTATGTGGAGCATGTTGTTAAGTCCATTCCTATGCATATCGATAATCTCGATTGTCAAATGGGATTTATCCGCTCTGACGAAGCGGGTGATTTTCTGGCATTTCTGGTGGGTGAAGACGTTTCCGGTGCAATCAATGGCAGTGCCTTTGGGACGATATCCATAAAAGAAATCTTAGATTATGTAGAGAAAAAGACCGGTCATACTGCTATTCTTAGTGATGATGGTGAGGAAGCGCCTTATAACGGTGAGCCGGAATATAGTATCAATACTGAAAAGGCGACGGCACTTGGATTTCGTTTTTCCAATTTGAAGGATTGGATTTATGAGCTGTTGGATTATTATTTAGCAGAAATTCTCTGAAAAAAGCAAGGTTGAATGTGTTGAACAATCAGACGTGCTTTGAGGATTGAATTGGCGAAACAGTGTTTAGCCAATTGGTCGTTCGTAAGAGTCTTCAGATGATGTTGATGCGTATGACCTTATTATGAATAAACTTTCACCCGTTAGAGCGCGCCCATGGCGCGCAAACAAACAAATTGAAGTTACATCCGTATTTGCTATTGCAATCTTGTTTACCGTTTCAACAAATTCCTTTGACAGTATTTCATTTATCTGTTCTGTGTTGACACTATGCAATAAATGTACGCCAAGATACGGATAATTATCACATAGTGTTCACGCAAAACGGTGGACTTTTTCTACACTCTGAAGGCTCCACAGGTTTATTTCTGTGGAGCCTCATTTTGTCAAATCTAGGCTGTTCTCTTATGAATTTTTAGGATTTTTACATCCTCACGTTTTCTCCATTCATCAAGCTGTCTTTCACCCATTCGTTTTTTTATGGTAACGGGCATGCCGATTGGATTCAGATACTCCATGGAAACTACCAGATTTTTTCTTTCTTCTGCAAACATTCTTATTACCTCCTGTTAGCTTAGTCAAATCGCAGCCTTTCGGTGGACTTGACTTGTTGTTCCTTTTACAGGTATAATAATAACGTGCAAACGCCGTCTGAAATATCGTTTATTTGCTCATTTCTATAAAAATATCGTGCAAAGAAGTGATATTATGATAAATCCGTGTGATATTCTTACATTTGCTGAGGATAAGTCTCAGATTATTTCGTACAATAACCCTCAATTCCGTTGCTTTAGCCAGGAGATTTATTTCTCTGAAACAGCAATGTATCAGGTGACAGAGCACTGGCATGAGGATCTGGAGTACCTCTATGTGAAGGAGGGCGTCTTTCGGTGTAGTGTCAATGGGACAACGATCACGTTACACGAGGGAGAGGGAATTTTTATCAATTCCAAGCGGATTCATTCCAATGGAACAGTCCGCAATAAGCGTTGTCTGCTCTATTGTGCTATTTTTCACCCGTCTTATTGTTGTGTCTCTGATTACATTGAGAACAAATATGTCACGCCTGTCATAAAGTCCGGCACGCCTGACTATATTCTGCTTCAAAAAGGAGACTGGACAGAGGAGATCCTGACGGTTCTGACCGATCTGTTCGAGCAACCTGCCAGTCCGGTGCTTGAGCTCGAGGTTCTCGAGGCCTCGTATCGCATTCTCGGTATTCTGTACCAGAATATAAAGCCAGGCGACTCCATCGTGCCCAGTATTTCCTTGTATGAAGATACGTTTAAGACCATGGTTACTTATATCGGGGAGCATTATATGGAGAAGCTTTCGCTCGATGATATTGCCGCTGCGGGCAATATCGGAAAGACGCTGTGTGCTAAGATTTTTAAGAAATATGCCTCAAAGACTCCGGGAGATTATCTCGTGCATTACCGGATCACCAAGAGCATGGAGTGGCTCTCGGACCGCAATCGCAAGATTACGGATATCGCGTTATCCGCCGGCTTCAACAGTGCCAGTCACTATACGGAGACCTTCCGGAAGTTAATTGGGTGCACGCCCAATCAGTTTCGAAATGCCGAGAAGCGGGAGCATATCACCGCGGTGGCAAACTACTGGTAAAGGTTCGCCCGTTACCACCCGAAGTGTTCTTCGACGATCCGAAGGGTATCTGGGATGCTTCTATTGCGATCTCTTTCAATCCAGAAAAAATCGCTGTCCTTAATCTCCTGACCAGGTTTGCTCTCCGGGACTTCGGTCGTATTCGGAGAGCATTCTTTTCTTTCTCCAATCGGAAGGGGATTTCTGATCAAGAACACGATGCGGGACGGATCTGTCAGGCTTTGTGCCTCCTCTACGAGAAGCTGGCAGTCACAGATTACGCAGCAATCCTGCGAGAGGCGGATCAGATCCAGCAACACAAAATCAAGCTGCTCTCTTGTATTGTTGCGAAGCCAGTTCTTCCCTTCCTCCAAACTATGTTCTAGCAGACCGGGATCGTCCTCAAAATTTCTATTCATTGCAGGCTGATGCATGGCATCCGACAGCTTCAAATGCGCTTCAAAATGCGCATCCATGTCGTAAACTGGCAGGTGGTATTTTTTCCCCAGCTCTCTGGCTATCGTTGTCTTGCCACTGCAGGGCATTCCTGTTATAAAGTATACATTTTTTAGATATTCTCTTAATACGTTATCCTGAAAAAGCATTCTCTGTTCCTCATTTATCTGCATCAAAGAGGCTGTACTGCTCGTATTTCTCCGGAAGCTCCCGCATGTAGGCAAAGCAGGCATCCGGGGTATCCATGATGCCATGCTTCTTGCAGGTGTCATGGAATATGGAAAGAAGCCTGCGGGAGTCCGGGCAGGGAAGCTCATAGGCATTGCCGTAGGTGCGTATATATTTTTCCTTTATGCCGGGGAAATGCTTATCGAGCGCAGCGTAATAGTATTCTCGGTCACCCTCTCTGAGCGTGAGTCCGGTTCCAAACATAATGATTCCTTTGACTCCAGCACGGATGCAGTAGTCGAGAATACCCCGCATATTTTCTTCGCTGTCATTGATAAAGGGAAGAAGTGGTGTCAGCCATACAACCGTAGGTATTCCTTCCTCTTTTAATCGAAGTAATGCCTCAAATCGTTCTTTTGTCGTAGAGACATTTGGCTCTACAATACGGCACAGCTCTTCATCATAGGTTGTAAGTGTCATCTGCACCACACATTTGGCCTTGTCATTAATGGATTTTAGCAAATCCATGTCGCGAAGGATTCGGGTGGACTTGGTCTGGATCGCCAGACCATATTCGTACCGATCGATAATCTCGAGGCAGTGTCTGGTAAGCAGCAGGTCGGTCTCATGGTGGTTGTAGGGGTCACTCATGGCGCCGGTGCCTATCATACATTTCTTTCTTTTGGATTTTAAGGCTTTTTCCAAAAGCTCGGGGGCATTCTGTTTGACCTCGACATCCTCAAATGGGTGTTTCATGTCATAGCATACACTTCTCGCATCGCAATAAATGCAGCCATGTGTGCAGCCACGATATAGATTCATTCCATTTAGGGCAGACAGGAT
>CALZEZ010000028.1 GCA_945643825.1 uncultured Lachnospiraceae bacterium | reverse complement strand
GCTCACCAGGAAGGGGAAGGATATCCCGCTTGAGGTTACGATGGAGACTACGGCACCCTATGAGGAAGTGCGTATTGTGGACAGCTATCAGTCGGATGTACTAGTTTATCTGTATGTCTTCCAGGCGGAGGATATTACCTATACTTTTTTTGCACCAGAGCGTAATGCCGGATTTTTTATGTATGAGCTAGAGAAATAACGGCAGGTAGAAAGGAGGAAAGTCGGATGCGTTTCAAATACAGACACAGACATGGAAGAATATGCAGATGGCTTTCTATTCTGATCATCTCTGCTTTACTGGCGGGACACTTCCCTGTCATCCCCACGCAGGCTGCCGGAAAAGAGCTGACCTTTGATGCTGCAAAGAGTATGGCACTTGCACAAAGCGCCGACTATATGAAGCTTAGAAACAAACTTGCGTTGGCTAAGGTTCAGTATACGCAGTCTATTAAGTCCATCAAGCTCAAAGAAAAGAATCAGAGAACCTTCCGTTGGTCTCCGCTTCTCAATTTTAAATTCCCGGAGAAGCCAGATCTGCCGGATGAGTTTGAATATACCTATAAGCCGTTGGAGCTGCAGTCTGAGATAGACGTGCTGAATCATAGTATTGCGGATTGCGTTTATGGCGTATATGAGAAGGTAGCACTCACTTTCGTCGAGGTCTATGTGCTTCAGGAGAAGATTGCTTACAACGAAGGACGAATTTCTTCATATACGAAAACGCTGGAGAAGAACAAGGCACGTCTTTTGATCGGACAGGCGAATCAGACAGACATCGACTCCATAAGCAGGAAGCTTGAAACTCTGAATGATACACTTGCTTCCGATATGAGAAGCTTTGAGGCACAGAAAGAAAAGCTGGGAAAGCTGATCGGCATTGACGTAACGACCTCCTACCATTTTCAGAATCCCTTTGTGAGTGCGCAGATGGATCGTTCGGTGGAGGACAAGCTCATTACCTATACCCTTGATCATGACGATGCGTTCTTCCAGGCAAGACTTGCGAGTGCCAACGGTCTGTTGGAGCTGAATACGAACTACGACTTGATGAAAAATCAATATGGAACGAGCAATATGAGGCTGATTGACAGCTTTATCAGCCAGGCGAAGCGTGGCGAGAAGCTTGATTCTGCTGCATTTAAGCTCAAGTACGGGGAGCTTCTTGAAAAGGTCGATAAGCCATGGCTTGGGAAGATGAGAATATTGTTCATAAAAATACCCAAGGAATGGTTCAAGGGAGCGATTGATGGTGTTCGGTATGTTGAGGACGAACCCTATGCATTATATGAATCTGCGATAGAGTATCAGGGACTGTATGCGGACGAGCAGGCAATGAGAAAGGAACTGATTGCTTCCGTAAAGAGCTCCTTTGAGAACTACATATCCACTCGTAATACAACCGGACAGATAGAAAAAGAGATAGAAAAGAAGAAAAAGGAACTGAAAAAGGCTGCGATTCTAAACAGCACCGGAAGCATGACCTATGAAGAGTACGCACAGGTACTCTCGGAGTATGAGGATCTTCAGATGGATCTGCTGGAAGCAAAATCCGTCTATAGCCAGATTCTCTATAGCTTTGATCGGTTGACCTGCGGAGCGGTTTCATCCTATCTGAAGGGGGCAAACCTGATGATGTCTCAGGCAGAGGGAGGACTCAGTTACGTGGTTGAGGATGAAGGCTCAGGTATTTACTATTTTCTTCGCTCCATGGTGGAGAACAATATCTTTGAGCTGGGGCTTTCTGTTCCGGAAGAGTTTGAGCCATCCGTTTCCGAATTTGAACTATGGGTGGACGGAATACAGATAGGAGCAAGAACCACGGTAGACAAAACAATCCGCCATCTTGCACTGGATTTAGACGATGTAAAAAAGGTGTTTATCCGTTTGTACGATGGGGCAAATGTGATTGATGACTGTGAGATAGATCCGACGGTTTATTCCGATAAACTGAACATTAAAACATATCATGTAGAAACAGATGAGAAGGACATCGTTGGAAGCTATCAGGTTGAAATAAATGCAGTGACAGGACTTATGGAGCTGACGATCACGCCGGCGGCAGATCAGCTGGCAACAACCTATAATATTAAAACTGCCGATGGAAAATATCTCGTAAGCGAGCAGAAGCTTCCTGTAAAGGAGAAGTTCCGTTATCTGGCAGCAGTAGAGAGCAATCTTGAGGATCTGGTCATTTGCTTCTACGACAAAGACGAAAAGCTGCTTACAGAGGCTCATTTTAAGATTAACGATCTGACAATCCGAAAGAACATAGAGTAGGGAGAGAAGATGCAAAGAGGAGCGGAAAAGAAGAAAAAAAAGAATATTAGGCTCTGGCTGCTTTGTCTGACAGCAGTCATCCTGGTGTCCGGGGCTTCGAGCATTGTTCGTGCGGCCTTGGAAAATGAGAAGTCAACAGCGGTTCGTGCAGTGCATGTGAAGGACAGTGAGATCGAAGCTTCTACTTTGATTATCGGCTCTCATCTGATCCATATCAGTGCGCTGACAACAGAGCTCTATAATACGGCTCTGGAATCGGCAAATGAGTTTAACCAGAATCAGGTTTATTATAAATCAGAGCTGGCAAATGGTGGGTGGTTTGAGATAACGGATGCTACCTCAATCGCGGATATTACGACGGCAGGAACCCCGGTTTCAAAAAGCGTAATAGAGAATCTGGATCTCACCCATCATACAAAGTCGGACGGAATCACAATTGATTTGCGAAGCGGGCAGGCGGTTTCTGTCTGTGATATCACCAATCCGTATGATTTAAACAGCATGGAGGAACTGGAGCCGATCAGGCTTCAATACCAGATTCTACAGGAGAAGGAGAAAAAGACCGATTCGGATGATGCCTATCTGAAGATGATTGGCGAATTCTTTGGAAAGAGCATTCAGAATGAATCCACCGATGAGTGTGATGAAGCCTTGACAGCTCTGGGAAACTATAAAAATGGTCTCCCGGAAAGAGATAAGCCTTCGCGATGGGTCGAGAAGACAGAGGAGATCATGGTCTCGGTGGATGCGAAGCGAAGAGTGATTTCACTGTCCATTCTCGCAGATAATCTGGAAGCGTTAGAAAGTCTGGCCTGCGGCTTTCCGAAACCGCCTGAGGAGAAAGAAGAGACGGAAGAAGGGTCAGAGGAAGAAGAGGAAGAAGAGGAAGAAGAGCCCGATGATTTGGTCCTTAATTCGGATATCATAGCTGCCATTGGAGATTCTATCAAGAATGTGCAGCAAAGCATTGCTTCCTATGAAGCAAAGATGCTGACCGACTCCGGAGAAACGGCTTCCGCAAAGGCGGAATACCGTTACCAGCAGGAGCTGATTACAAGAGCAAAAAACGAGGATACACCGGGCTGCGACGAGATGATGGAGATGCTCTGCAATCTCGAAAATATACTGGATGATGTAATAGCGGATCAGAAGAGCGAATTAAACACATTAACCTCCGATCTGGTAAATGCCGCCTATACCAAATATATGGGAGACTTAAAGGCGGGTGTCAGTCAGGACTATCAGACAGCACGAGCAGAAGGCGCAGCGGCATCGGTGCTTTCTAATCATCTATCCTCACAGAAGGCAGCAGCCAATGCAGACAGACTGGAGTATCAGACACTTCTCGAGGCGCAGTTTAAGCGCATGGAGAATAAAGCAGCGCAGGAATATAATCTGCAGTTGATTGATGGCATTCCGGCGATGGAAGCAACGATTCTTTCGGATCCGGCACAATCCTATCTGAAGGAGACCGTACAGGAACATCTGATCTGGCTTCGCAATACATATAGTGAACTTGTGAAAAACGGTCTCGATGCAACCGATATGTCAAAGCTCGAGAAGGAAAAGGAAGATTTAGCAAAGAAAAGGCAGGATGCTCTCGATAATAACGACTTAGCCGGGGCAAATAAACTGACTGCCGAAATGGAAGCAAAGCAGAAGGATATGGATGCTCTTACAAACCGTCTGAATAATATCCTCAACTCGACAAACAGCAGTGAAGCAGATAAAGCAAGAGCGGCCGCAGGCATGGGAGATACCAATACCGCTGCTTTGTTGGGGAACATGGCAGATACGCTTGCATCTGGGATACGAAGCTCAGATTCAGACAATGCGGATCTTGCAAATCAGCTGGCGGCACTGTCCGCTGCATCACAGCTGGATCCGGAAGCAGGACAGGCAGCACTTGGACAGGTGCAGGATGCACTGAATGGAGCGACTGAGCTGGATGCAGATGCCAAAGCTTCCCTGAACGATTCCCTTTCGGATGCACTGGATGATAATAAAGCCGCATTGGCTTCGGGAGCCGGTTCCGGTGACCTTAGCGGGCTTTCGGCAGATGAGCTGGCGAATGCACTGGATGACATACTGGCAGCGCTACTTGGAACAAGCTTTGCTGAGGCCTCCTCCTCGCAGCAGGCGGCGGCGATGATTGCCATGGACTGGTTCGGCGAGAGGAAAAACAGTGCGGGAGCACTGGAGCTTGCAGCTACACTGGCAAAACAGACGGCACAGAGCAACAATCCTTATCTGTACGAGAAATATCAGGGTAAGAAAGATGCATATCTGTCCCTGCAGGCGTATGGAAAGGTAATGGGATTCCGGTATATTTTCGATGACAAGCACAATACGGTGACACTTCAGAAATCTAAAGACTACTTTGTATTTACTCTGGCTAAGAAGGAATACGAAATGACCGGGAAAACCAAAAAGAATCTTGAGACAGCGCCGGAGCTCCAAGGCACCTTATATATCAAAGAGGGTGACAGTACAAAGATATTTGAGACAAAGGCAGAATATATCGAAAAAGCAAAGTATGGAGTCGTAGTGACTGCTCCGGTTGAGACACTGGCGAAGGAAATCTATGAAAAGCTAGTAGAAGGAGGCGTATAACATTGGCAGACTATACCATTATTGCAGACGTCAGCTCCTATATCGTGAAAACATTGCGGGAAAAGATGTGTCCCGAACCGGTTCCGTCTCCGAACAATATTGAAATCTCCTCTCCTGCATCCCAGGATGTAGACTACATTGTTGGGCTGTATCTATACGAGATTAAGGAGGAGACGCAGATTGCCCGTCCACCGATGGTGAATCGTGGCAAGATACAGCTGTTACAGCCGCCTAGACCATATAGCCTGTACTATATGGTATTTATCAACGGCTCGTCCCAGATGGGACTCAAAGCGCCGGATATACAGAAGATCATTGGCAGAGTGGCACAGATTGTAAATGACAACAGCTCTGTGTCACCGAGAGAACTCCAACCATGGCTGGATGATTCAGAGCCCCCGATTGTGCTTTCTCAGGCGAAGATGGCACTTGAGGAGAAGGTAAGGGTGTGGCAGGCGATCAATAAGCCTTATGAGATCAGCCTGTTCTATAAGGCGGCACCTGTATTTCTATCCAGCGAGATCGTGGTTGAGCCTCCTCGCGTCAGTGAGGCATCCTTTGGGATTGATATGATAGGAAAAGAGAGGGGGAGTGACCGATAAGTGGCAGATGCTGAGATTCATTATCAATTGGATCTGATTGTCCGGCTGTTGGATACAACAACGGGAAAGCGGATTGAACAAAGACAGGTGATATTCAAAAGTGAAGATCAGGTATTGACATTTCTAAGACGGGATGCGGGGCTTTATATCCTGTTAAATCGTGGCAGAAATGATATGACACTTGATATTCAGGTGGTAGGATATCTTCCTGCAAGAGTGAATGTCTGTTATGATGAGCTGCCAAAGAATTTCCCGGAAGTAGAGGTAGCGATGATACCGGAGGCTTTGACCGGTGGATTTGTGGACATGCTGACACTGGAAGGAATCTGCGAAGGACTTGAGTCAATCGAGGCCGTTTCCCTGAAGAATCCTCATGGAGCGGTAGACAGCTATCAGGAGAGAAAACAGACACTGAAGCTGTACTATTCAAAACCTTTTGAGGAGACTACCTATGCAGTCATTCACGAACAGGATCAGGAATTTGAAAAATTCCGAATCAAAAAAAGGGTGGATAAGCTGAGCGTGAAGCTCGCTGACCCTATGAAGACGGCCTGCAGGCCGGAAGAAAAAATCGCCCGGATTGTACACGGAAGAGTAGATGAGAACGGTAGGTATCTACTCAGGATACTTGAGGACGGTGGTGGAGCGGAATATTTGATCCGCTTTGTAGTAAATGGGAATGAATCGTTTAAGAGGATTTCAATGGAGAATCTTGGTTCTCTCTTTGAACCGGAAAGGAGTTAGGAATGGGAATACTGGCTGTGACAGGAGCTCAATGCTCATGTAGCTTTGGAACGGCACCCTGCAACCTGCAGGTGACATCGCAGTCGACCTGCCTCGCGGAAGGCAAACCGGTCGCTACGATACAGGATATGCAGCCGTATACAAACCTGCAGCCCTTTGGAATGTGTACGTCGTTAGCCAACCCGGCAGTAGCCGCAGCAACGGCCGCAGCCCTTGGAGTGCTGATGCCGCAGCCGTGTACCATGGTTCCGGCGGGACCATGGAATCCTTCCAATTCACAGATCATGGCAGGGGGTATTCCCTGTCTGACAAACGAGGCAACCCTGATGTGCGGCCTTGGGGCCGGAACAATCAAAATTTCGGTACCTGGACAGACAAAGGTACTGGCATAAAAAGCAAAGAAAAGAAAGGAGCTAAAAAATGGCAGAATATTTTTCACCGGGTGTATATGTAGAAGAGTATGATAATTCACCCAGAGCAATGGAGGGCGTTGGAACCTCTACCGCAGGCTTTATTGGATTTGCAGAAAAAGGAGAGACTCTTGGAGCACCGAGTCTTGTAACAAGCTACAAGAGCTTTGTGAAACAGTTTGGCGGTCCCTTAAGTGAGTTTGGATACGGTGAGTACCGCTATCTTGCACCCAGTGTGGAGCAGTTTTTTGCAAATGGTGGAACCCGTTGCTATGTAACTCGTGTTATCCCGAAGGATGCAAAGAAGGCTTCGGTTAAGAAGGGCTTTTTAGAGATTACTGCAGCTAACGAGGGTAAATGGGGAAATAAGATTCAGATTACCTTAAACACGGTTACGAAACGTAAGATGCAGTTAGTTGGCAAGAACGGAGAGGCATATATTGCGAAGAGTGTTGAGGGCTTCCGTGAAGGCGATCTCGTAGTTGCCGGCGAAGAGTACAACCGCATTAAGAGCATCTTTGATAACAGCGTAGTTTTTGAGAAGGAGTTTGTTGCAGAGGTAGTTGACACGGCACTGATTCCTACCACCGTTGTATATCTGGTTGAAACCGATATGAGTATCCGCTATGCAGAGGATGTTGAGAATTATGCAGGACTCAGCACAAATATCTCTAATCCGAATTTCTTCGGTTATCGTCTTGCAAACAGCGAACTGGTTAAGGTAGCAGTAAACGTTCCTGAGGAGATTGCAAATCCGGTAGAAGCAATTCTTGGCGAGGGCAATACCAGTGGAATGTTCACACTGGATGGTGGTCAGGATGGTTCCATGAGTAAGGTAAATGCAGGCACCTTCATCGGTGATGACAATGGTCCCGGAAAGAGAACCGGTCTGGCGTCCTTTGTTGAGAACAGCACAGTCAGCATGCTTGCGATCCCAGGTGTGACGATTCCGGAGGTAGTTGTTGCTCTGGTTGGTCACTGCGAGAACTTAAAGAGTCGTTTTGCCGTTCTCGATATGCCGAAGGAGATGTATAAGACCAAGGATCTGTTACAGTATCGTGAGATGATTGACAGCACCTATGCTGCAATGTATCATCCTTGGATTCAGGTATTTGATCGTGCCTCCAACCAGCCTGATTTCATTCCTCCTTCAGGAGCTGTGATGGGTGTATATTCCAGAACCGATACCAATCGTGGTGTACATAAGGCACCTGCAAATGAGACCGTATTCTGTACCGGACTCAGTGTAAATTACAATAAGGCTGAACAGGATATCTTAAATCCGGCAGGCATCAACCTGATTCGTGCAATTCCTGGTCAGGGCATTCGTGTATGGGGTGCGAGAACAGCAAGCAGCAACTCGAACTTCAAGTATGTCAACGTAAGACGTCTCTTCATCTACGTAGAGGAGAGCATCAAGGCCAATACCAACTGGGTTGTATTTGAGCCCAACGATGTTGCATTGTGGCAGAGAGTTCAGATGACGATTTCCAGCTTCTTGGATACCATGTGGAGAAATGGAATGCTTGCAGGAGGTTCTGCTTCGGAAGCATATTTCGTGGAGATCGGACCTTCTACGATGAGCAAGGATGACATCATGAATGGTCGTCTGATCTGTAACGTAGGTATTGCTCCTTCCCGTCCGGCAGAGTTTGTTATCTTCCGTGTTACACAGCATACGGCAGAAGCTGGCGGCGAGAGTGCTGAATAAGTCTAGGAAATAATCAGAGGATAGTAAAAGAAGAAAAGGAGTAAAAGAATATGGCAGCTAGTGCATATCAAACAGCAGAACAACTGTTTTATCCCTTAACAAAAATGAACTTTTTAGTTCATGTGGATCAGGTGGAAGGAACAGCAGCTTTCAGTGAAGTAACCGGAATTGAGGCAACTGTGGATGTCATTGAATTCCGTCAGGGCAATGCGAACAGCCTGGCACCGGTTAAGATTCCGGGCTTAGTAAAGCATGGTAATGTAACCTTAAAGATGGGCTATACACTGGACAGCGCATTTAAGACCTGGATTCAGGAGTGTGTCAGCGAGACAAGAGGTCAGATGCCCCGTTACAATGTACAGATCGAAATGATCGATATCAACGGCGGTGCTCCTCAGACGGTCGCAACCGCTGTTACCGGTACCAGAGTATGGCAGCTCACCAATGCGTGGGTAACCAAATATTCTGCACCGGACTTAAATGCATTGCAGAGTGAAGTGGCAATTGAGACCGTTGAGATTGCTTACGAAGAATTGATTATCCCGAACTAAGAATGTGGGTCACCGGGGCAGACAGTGCCCCGGGTGACCTGACATATGGAGAAGGCTTATAGACCTTCTCCACATGTCAGATCATCGAATGACAAAACCGGTTTTGTGTTTGTGTGCTGTGTGACACAAAACAATCCCAAAAACAAACAGCGCAGAAATGGAGAGAGAGATGGAAACAGTATATGAATTTACCCTTCCAAAGGGCTATGTGGATGGAAACGGAGAGATTCACAGAAGAGGAAAAATGCGACTGGCAACAGCAGGTGATGAGATCAGCGCAACAAGAGATCCCAGAGTGTTAAGCAATCCATCCTATCTGACAATTGTTGTTCTTGGCAAGGTGATTACGGAATTGGAAGGGCTGACGATGGTCACGCCGAATGTAATCGAGCGACTGTTTACGGCAGATCTTGCATTTTTGCAGGATATGTATCAGAAAATCAACGATGTGGAGCCACCGGTTATGAAGGTGGTATGTCCTCATTGTGGTGAGACGATAGAGACACCGGTAAATTTTACTATGGAGGGTTAAGGCTCTATCCGACGGATACGATGTATCAGGAGATGGCATTCCTATCCTACTATTTCCATTGGGGAAGTGAGGATGTGATGAATCTCGACCATCGCAGCAGACGGCGCTGGTGTCGGGAGATATCCGAGATACATAAGAGCATTAATCCCTCAAAAAACAGTAAAGAGAAGAGTATTCTGGATATGAAACCAACTAGATAATAACGAGTGGGAAGGAGGCAGGCATCATGGCCGATAAAGAATATAAGACAATAAGTGAACTGGACAGTTCCAAAGAGATTGGCGGCAGATCGGATTGGGGTAATATGCTTGTTGTCAATACGGGACGCAATCCTGTCATAAATTTTGCCTTTATGCTTCGTGTGGAAGGAGCTTTTGACCTCCCCTGTAAGGCTGTGAAGGGAATTCGCAGAGAGAATGAGTTTGACTATATTCAGGAGGGCGGACTAAACGATTATGTTCACCTGAAGCGGAAAGCCATCAGCAAGCCCTTCACGTTTCAGGTAGAGCGTTATGTCGGTGTCAACTGGATTGATCCGATGCCGCTTGGAACAGAGCTTGTTCTGCCACTCATTCTTTTTGTGAACAACCAGACGTTTCCTGCACTTAAGCCGGTGCGAAATTACGTTTTTACCGGCTGTACGGTCATTGCGAAGGACTATGGCGAATTGAACGCAGAGGTAAGCGGTCTTCTCGTGGAAACCGTTACCATTGCATATCGTGAGATGATTTGCCTGGATATTCCGAATGATGCGCTGTCCGGAGATACCTGGAAATTCGACGGCAAGAAGCGAGAGGGAGAAGGAAAGCGACATTACAATTCCAACCTTTACAATAAGGAATGGGAGACTAACTATAATAGTAAGGACAAAATGGAATCCCGTGCGAAAAAATGGAAGCTGGAGCTTGACAAGGACGGGCATCCAATATCAGTTTTTGGTAAAGATTACAGTACCTATGCAACTGATTTTAATAAGGAAATTGACAAAGAGATCAAAAATGCAGAGACGCAGGAAGAGAAAGATGAAGCAGAGGCAAAGAGAATTGCCATGAAGGGTGCCGTGCAGAGACAGTATAAGCATAGTAAGACGGCGAAGAAGTATAGTTCTGCGAAGTACAATAAGGGTGAGCTTACGCAGCAGGAAATGGAGAAAAAAGTAAGCCTGTATACGCACAGTAAAGTCAAGGGTGATCCGACAAAATCTGTTGTAAAGCATATTGATGGTGAAGCGTTGCGAGCGGATTTGGAGAAGAAGGCAGAGAGTGCCAAATGGAAGCCGATAAAAGATAAAGATGGTCATTTAATTCCAAAATACGGCAACGATTACGAAAAGTATGTATCTGATTTTAATGCGGCAATCGATAAACAGATGGAGAGTGCAACGACAGAAGAAGAGAAGGAAAAAATAGCGGCAATGAAAATTGCCATAAACAGTAAGACTTCCAGACAGTATAAACATTCCAAGACCGCGAAGAAATACAGCTCTGCGAGATTTATCAAAGGTGAGCTGGCCAAGTCGGAACTGGAAGCAAAAGCGAAGCTGTACAAGATTGATAAAACCAAAGCAGGCGCCGGAACATCCTCGGCAAAGCATATAAAAAATGAGCCGAAGAAGTCGGAACTGGAAGCAAAAGCAAAGCTGTATAAGCATGATAAGACCAAGGCAGGCAGCGGGACATCCT
>CALZEZ010000027.1 GCA_945643825.1 uncultured Lachnospiraceae bacterium | reverse complement strand
TACGTGAATTACTTGGTGCCGGAGCAGTTTTTGGAGTTCATATCATGCCAAGTGCTTATGAACCGATTCGCATTTTTACGAGCGCTCCAGGCGCATTCCTTGTTCTGGCGTGTCTGACAGCTATTCAGAATAAGATTAAGCTAATCGGAGAAAAGAAAGGCAAGGATATGTCAAAAATTCAGTCCGGATGCGGTCATGACTGTCTTAATTGTGCAGAATCGGGTTGTGCAGAACGTGTAGAAAAGGAGGAGAAATAAATGTCAGGTTCTATTAGAGAATTATTGATCATATTAATCAGCTCCTCACTTATCAGTAATGTTGTATTAAGCCAATTTCTGGGACTTTGTCCTTTCCTTGGCGTATCAAAGAAGGTAAATACAGCAGCCGGTATGGGAGCAGCTATTATCTTTGTTATCACACTAGCGTCGATTGTAACCGGGTGTATTTACAGATTTCTTCTCACACCATTACACGTTGAATATTTACAGACAATAGTTTTTATTCTGGTAATTGCGGCACTGGTTCAGTTTGTGGAGATGTTTCTAAAAAAGTTTATGCCTCCGCTATATAATGCACTTGGTGTCTATCTGCCGTTAATCACGACCAATTGTGCTGTTCTTGGTGTTGCCATTAAAAATGTACAGAATGAATATGGCATCCTTTATGGAGCTGTTAACGGCTTTGCCACTGCAGTGGGATTTACAATTGCAATTGTAATTCTTGCAAGCATTCGGGAAAAGATGGAATACAATGATATCCCCGAATCCTTTAAGGGGATGCCTATTGTTCTGATTAGTGCAGGGCTTATGGCGATTGCATTTTGTGGTTTTTCAGGTATTTCATTTTAGGTGTAGTGGTATAGAAAGGATGACTTTATTATGAGCATAACAGGAATCATGATAGCTGCTGCCATGGTGGGAATACTTGGTCTTATGATGGGATTATTCCTTGGTATCGCAGCAATCAAATTCAAAGTAGAAGTAAATGAGAAAGAAATAAAAATCGGAGAAGCTCTTCCAGGTAACAATTGCGGAGGCTGCGGTTTCCCAGGGTGTTCCGGGCTTGCTGCTGCAATTGCCAAAGGGGAGGCTGCTGTGAATGCGTGTCCTGTCGGCGGTGATGCAGTCGGCAAAAAAATCGCAGAAATCATGGGGGTAGAAGCAGAGAGTGGCACACGTATGACTGCGTTTGTTCACTGTCAGGGCGATTGCGAAAAAACCTCGAAGGATTATGAGTATTATGGGATCGAGGATTGCAGAATGTTACAGTTTGTTCCAAATGGAGGAGCAAAATCTTGTAATTATGGCTGCCTGGGATATGGCACCTGTGCAAAAGTTTGTCCCTTTGATGCTATTCATGTGTTAAATGGTGTAGCAGTTGTGGATAAGGAAAAGTGCAAAGCATGTGGAAAGTGTATTGCAGTATGCCCTAAGAATCTGATTTCCCTGCAGCCATATGATGCAAAGGCACTGGTTGCATGCAGCTCAAAGGATAAGGGACCAGTCGTTATGAAGGCTTGTACCAATGGTTGTATCGGGTGTGGTATCTGTAAGAAGAATTGTCCTTCAGATGCAATCTGTGTCGAGAATTTCCTTGCCGAGATTGATCAAGAGAAGTGTACCGGATGTGGTACCTGCAAGGAGAAATGTCCAAAGAAAGCAATAATATAGAGGAATATTATAATATGATAACAACAGTTAGACTCGGCAGGACAGAGATTATTACAAACAAAAATGGTTTCGGAGCATTGCCAATACAAAGAGTATCTGATGAAGCTGCTGTGTTTCTATTAAGGAAGGCATATGAGAATGGGATTACCTTTTTTGATACGGCACATTATTATACAGACAGCGAACATAAGATTGGATTAGCACTTTCAGATGTTCGAGACAAAATCTTTCTTGCCACTAAAACCGGTGCCACCACTCCGGAAGAGTTTTGGAAGGATCTGGAACAGTCTCTTAATGAGATGAAGACCGGCTATATTGATTTATATCAATTTCATAATCCTGAAAAATGCCCAATACCTGGAGATGGAAGCGGACTGTACGAATGCATGCTAGATGCAAAGAAACAAGGAAAAAACCGTCATATTGGGATTACCAATCATCGATTTAGTGTAGCGCGTAAGGCCATTGAAAGCGGCTTGTATGAAACCCTTCAATTTCCATTTTGTTATCTGGCTACAGAAAAAGACTTAGAGCTTGTTGATTTATGTAAGAAGGCTGACATGGGATTCATTGCGATGAAAGCATTGTCCGGTGGTTTGATTAATCATTCCAAAGCGGCTTATGCATACCTTGCTCAGTATGACAATGTTCTTCCCATCTGGGGCATTCAGCGTGAATCTGAACTGGATGAGTTTATTTCATATGTTGAAAACCCACCTCAGATGGATGAAGAAACATCGGCAATTATTCAGAAGGATCGTAGTGAGCTCTTGGGTGAATTCTGTCGGGGATGCGGGTATTGTATGCCTTGTCCGGCAGGAATTGAGATTAATAACTGCGCGAGAATGAGCCTCATGATTCGCAGAGCTCCCTCAGATGCACAGCTGACACCTCAGATGCAGCAGAAAATGATGCAAATCGAAGAATGCCTCCATTGTGGTCAGTGTATCAGTAAATGCCCTTACCAGCTGAACACACCGGAGCTCCTGCAGAAAAATCTGCAGGATTACAAGGAGATTCTTGCTGGCAAGGCTTATTGAGTCATTCCACTGGTGTAGTGAAGCTGATAATCCTCTGTCACAAAAATGGCTTCCACACCGGTTAGTGATTCAATGAGCTTCATTCCCTTTTCGAGACCCAGCACGTAGCAGGTTGTGGAAAGTGCATCGCCTTCCATAGAGGAGGCAGAAATAATAGTGACCTGAAGCAGGTTGTTTTGAATAGGATAACCTGTTTGGGTATTCAGAATATGATGATAAATCTGTCCGTTGTATTGGAAATAACGCTCGTAATTTCCGGATGATACGACGGACAAATCTGTTATATCAAGAACTGTCATAGGGGTCTTACTTTCAGCAAAGGGCTTGCGGATACCGATACGAAACGAAGTATTGTCCGGCTTGCAACCAAGAGTACAGATGTTTCCTCCAAGATCAATCACTGCACTGGTGATGCCTTCCTCCTGTAAAAGCTCCTTTATTCTATCTGCAATATATCCTTTGGCCAGAAAGCCGAGATCAACAGCACTTTTTGCATCAGATAATGATACATAATATTTTCAGTCCTTCTCGGATAAGATAATATTGTGATAGTCAACATGCTTAAGTAATTCTTTCAATGTTTCATGATCCGGTATGATATGAGAAGCGTTTTCCTCATTGTTTTGTGAAAAATTCCATGCTTCGGCTACCGGAGCAATCGTAGCGTCAATCTGTCCGTCAGTCAGTTCACTGTAATATAGTGCTGTTTGGAGTAGAGAATAGGTTTCTCTATTAACAGCGACCGTTTCTCCGGCTGCGTTGTTTATTTTCCATATGTCAGAATTCTCCATCGTTCTGCTAAATAATGATTCATAGTGCTTACAGAGCTCAAAGCAATCGAAGAGAGCATTCTTAGCCAGTTGACTGTCCGAATGGTAAATCGTAATAGAGATGACTGTATCAAAAAAGAACCCTGTACGGGAATATGATTCCGATTTAGGTGTTCCGCATCCCATCGTTCCGATTAGAAAAACTATCAGAAGCAGAATTAGCGCTTTCTTATGTTTCATGTTTGATAATCCACCCTAACTATTTGTCTTTGCAAAAATATCATGCTATACTTTTTATTATATCATAAAGTGTTAGACATGCGATAAGGAGATATATTATGCGTCTTTCTGACGATTTCGAAGAGGATAGAGAATCAGGGAGCTTTTCCCTGCTAAGTATGATAATAATAGTCTGTTTCTTCATGGTTCTTTTGTTCGGAATTATTTTTGTGATTAACAATAGAGGAAAAAATACGCACAAAAAAACCGAAGAGGAAGCCATTGTACAACAAGAGCTTCCTGACGATGCACAGGCAATAAAAGATCGTACCGATAAGCTAGTCAGTGGTTCATCGCTTCGTTCCGATGATCTTGATTTCTGGAATATGTATCCTGAAGAGGAAGTAGTCGAAGAGACAGAAAAGACGGAAGAGAAAAAGGTCGAGGAAGAAAAGCCGGATCCGTCAACCGATGGAAAACACACTTTGGTTACCTATGCAAGTGGGAAAGAGGAATGGGTTTCCATCAATCCCTATATTAAAAAAAACAATTATGATACCACGAATCTGGTATGTCAGAATAACATTATGAAGTATTATGAAGGATCCAGACTGACCTCCAAATTGGGTGTAGATATATCTAAGAAGGAAGGAACCGTTGATTTTGCAGCACTAAAGGAGGCTGGGGTTGACTTTGTCATGATACGCACAGGCTCCAGAGGCTATGAGAGCGGACTTCTAATGCAGGATGACTATTTTGTTGAACACATTGATGGAGCACTTGAAGCAGGACTTGAAGTAGGACTGTATTTTGATTCCGCAGCGATCACACCGGAGGAAGCAAAAGAAGAGGCTCAGACAGTGATCTCCTTTATTATGGATCGCAAGATTACATATCCGATAGCATTTGCCATGGGCTTTGCCGATAACGACACTTCAAGAATTGATGACCTTTCACCGGCTATGCGAACTGACATTGCCAGAGCGTTTTTAGACGAAATTGCCGCTGCTGGCTACCGCGGTATGATCTATGGAGATAAGGAGTGGCTAATTAAAGAAATTGAGATTTCAAAGCTTGGAGATTTTGACTTCTGGCTTTCCATGCCGGGAGATTTGCCGGATTATCCCTATGCTTTTTCCATCTGGCAGTATGCAATCAGTCAGAATATTAGTGGCATTTCCGGACCTGCAAGAGTGAACATAAGCTTTATTGACTACTCTGAAAAATAAAGGATTTTATCTGATATCTTACATTTTGTATAAATTTCAGCATAAGTAGCGGGAGAAAGACCCTCAATATAATTCTGCATATATTGACGGTTAACTCCTGCTTTCTTTATGAGATCAACAGCTTTGTTGTAGGCGATTGCAGCTTCTTCGAGTGTGGTATATTTTCCAATCAGATAATCACCATGAATATGAATTTTGGCCTGATACAGGGTTTTGTTTTTTTGCCGGACAGGATAAACACCGAAGTAAGGGCTGATGACCTCGATGTTCTCATATCGGAAATCATTCCGGTTTCCATTGATAAATCGGTAGTCTCTGTCCACAACCGAGAAGCTGTGGATACCATATCGATTCAAAATATTGAATTGCATACCAAATTCATTGACAAACATATGACCACCCCTGCGAATGATCTTGTGCGAGGAATAGTAGAATAAATCCTCTGCATCAAACAGCAAATAACAATTGGGCGTAAAATAGTATTCAAAATAGTTTTTCCGAACATAAATTGGCGTTGAAATGTAGATTTTATTATCACGGAAATTAATCAGTATAACCCACTTTTCAAAGGAGAGCACGTGTGAATTCTTCTGATAATGTAAAAGAGAAATCGTCCTGTCCTGCAGAATTTTACACCCTTCCAGATATGCATCATGTGCTGTTTCCGGAGTGTTATAGCTTCCCAGTGAAATGTGCTTATTCAGATATGTTAACGAGGCGCGATAATATGGGGTATGATCATTTTTTACCGCAGAAAAAACTCCAGGATATTTTGCTGCCATATGGTTTCTACCTGTTCCTTATATTCTACCTGATGTCTGTCCATAATAGTATACATGAAATCTAAGGTTTGTGTATAGAATATTATGTAGGGACTTTAGCGTTTTTATAAGGGGAAAGTAATGGAGAAAAGAAATATCGGCATATATCTGTTAATTCAATTCGTATGGATCAGTGCACTTCTTTGTGTCAGATGCGTACAGATCCAGGATATGATGATTGAAAGCTGTTCGACAGAATGTATTGTGGACGAGCTTGCAATAAGCGAAACGGCAACGAATTATATTCCGATTGAAACCATTTCATCAGATCAGCGAATTGTTGATGTGGATGTTCTAAAAAAAAGAGCAGATGATGAATATGAAATCCTGACCAAAATAGTGGAAGCAGAGGCCGGAGGGGAAGATATTATTGGGAAGATGCTGGTTGCAAATGTGATTCTGAACCGGGTGAATAATGCTGCTTTCCCGGATAGTATTACTGAAGTTGTTTTTCAAAACAGTAATGGTGTTTATCAGTTCACCCCGGTTTCTAATGGACGCTTTTTCAAGGCGTGTGCTTCTGATTCCACGATTGAAGCTGTAAATCGCGTGTTAAAGGGTGAAGATGTTTCTGGTGGCGCTTTATATTTTGTTTCCAGAAAACATGCTGATCCTGAGCGTATGAAGTGGTTTGATGACAATCTTCATTTTCTGTTTACCTATGGGGGACATGAGTTTTTTAATTAATGGTGCCTACTAGACATTTCATCCGTTTTTGTGGTATAGTATCTGAAATTATTAATATCAGTCAGCTTGACAGGATGGAGGAAATAACGTGTTATATCATAGTACCAGAAGCAAAGAGAAAACAGTAACAGCTTCGCAGGCTATTCTGAAGGGACTATCTGATGATGGAGGCTTGTTTGTGCCGGAGGCTATTCCTGCACTGGACAAAAGCCTAACGGAACTGTCCCAAATGACCTATAAAGAGATTGCTTACGAGATTTTGAAATTATATTTAACAGATTTTACGAAAGAAGAGCTTGAAAACTGTATTAACAAAGCCTACGATACCAAGTTTGATACAGAAGAAATCGTTCCTCTTGCGGAAGCAGATGGTGCATATTATCTAGAGCTTTTCCATGGTGCGACAATCGCCTTTAAGGATATGGCTTTATCTATCCTTCCTCATTTTATGATCACCGCTGCAAAAAAGAATCAGGTCAAAAATGAAATTGTGATTCTTACTGCAACCTCAGGGGATACCGGAAAAGCTGCGCTTGCCGGCTTTGCTGATGTTGCCGGTACACGAATCGTTGTTTTCTATCCAAAGAACGGTGTAAGTCCGATTCAGGAAAAACAGATGGTAACACAAAGAGGAGAGAATACCTCTGTGGTCGGAATCACCGGTAATTTTGATGATGCGCAGACCGGGGTTAAAATGATTTTCTCCGATAAAGAGCTGGAAAAGGAAATGGATGCAAAAGGATTTCAGTTTTCTTCTGCCAATTCCATTAATATTGGCCGTCTGGTTCCACAGATCGTATATTATGTATATTCTTATGTAAAATTACTGGCTGAGGGTAAAATAAAAGAGGGCGAGAAGATTAATGTTGTTGTACCTACGGGTAATTTCGGCAATATTCTGGCTGCATTTTATGCAAAAAATATGGGACTTCCGATTGATAAGTTAATTTGCGCTTCTAATGAAAATAAGGTTCTGTATGATTTCTTCCAGACTGGTACATACGATCGCAACAGACAGTTTATCCTGACATCCTCTCCATCAATGGATATACTAATCTCCTCCAATCTGGAAAGACTGATTTACCGTATTGCCGGAAATGATCCGGATAAAAATGTTGCATTAATGCATTCTTTATCCCAAAATGGTTCTTATTCCATCACAGATGAGATGAGAAAAGAGCTTGCTGACTTCAGAGGCTATTATGCTTCGGAGGAGGAAACCACTGATACTATCCGGGATCTGTATGAAAAGTGTGGTTATGTTATTGATACCCACACTGCAGTCGCTGCAGCAGCTTATAATAAATATAAGAAAGAAACAGGAGATCATACAAAGACAGTCATTGCTTCCACGGCAAGTCCATTCAAGTTCTCCCGCAGCGTCATGAAAGCAATTGCTCCGGATAAAGCCGAAATGGAAGAGTTTGCATTGGTGGATGAATTATCTGCACTTGCAGGCGTGCCGGTTCCGAAAGCAGTTAATGAATTACGTACAGCACCGGTAGTACATGATCATATTTATGATAAATCTGCGATGGTAGATGCTGTTAAGGCCTTTCTTGGCATGTAAAAAGAGGTGAAGTGTTTTGGATACATATCAATTTATTTGTATTGTGGTAATGGCATTTGGAATGTATTTGATTTATTCCTGCGTACAGTTAAAGGTATCCGGGGTACCCACAAAGGGCGTCATGATAAGCGGAAGAATCAATTTCAAAAATGCAAAGGATGTACCGGGATTTACAGCCTATGTCTTTAAGCGGTGCCTGATTGTTGGCATATCTATTTTTGTAATATCAATTGTGTCGCTTATTGCAAATATCTATCAGGCAGGACCATTTGTGTCATTGATTTTTATGATTATTCTGCTTGCACTATGTATGTACTATTCCAGAATGATCTCCTATGCGCAACAGACATTTATTCTGGGACTGGATGTTGCGAAGCTTAAAGAAAGACAGAAACAAATGAAGATGGAGAAAAAGAAAGCTAAAAAAAACGTGCACCGCTAGGCGCACGTTTTTTTGCAATTGAAACTTGCTTGCAGCCGTTTTTTATAGGATTAATGCTTCGAATCCTTTGATTTCCTCGCGGAGATAGTAACATAAGGACGATCCGTACTGATTGCTTTATAGGCCGGACGTATGATTTTACTGTTATTTGAAAGCTCCTCGAGTCGATGTGCGCTCCAGCCTGCAATTCTTGCAATTGCAAAAATAGGCGTGTACAACTCCTGTGGCAGACAAAGCATCTTATAAACAAATCCAGAATAAAAATCCACATTGATGCTGACACCCTTGTACATTTTACGCTCTTTCTCAATAACAAGCGGTGCAAGCCGTTCTACAGTGTTATATAGATTAAATTCATCTGTAAGGCCTTTTTCTTCAGAGAGCTTACGAACAAATTCCTTAAAAATCTCTGCTCGTGGGTCCGATTTGGAATAGATAGCATGACCCACACCATAAATCAGACCTGCATGATCAAAAGCATCCCTGTTAAGAAGTCTTCTGAGATACTGTTCAACTGCCTCTTCATCCTTCCAGTCTGAAAGCTCGTTTTTCATATCCTCAAACATCTGTACCACCTTAATGTTTGCACCACCATGTCTTGGTCCCTTGAGAGAACCAATTGCTGCCGCAATAACAGAGTAGGTATCTGTCAGGGATGACGATACTACGTGTGTAGTAAAGGAAGAGTTGTTACCGCCACCATGCTCCATATGTAGAACTAATGCAATATCAAGAATCTTGGCTTCCAGCGGAGTATAGTTACTGTCCGGGCGCAGGATTCTCAAGATATTTTCGGCAGTTGACAGAGCCGGATCCGGCTGATGAATATATAAGCTGTTGCCGTCATGATAGTGACTATAAGCCTGATAGCCATAAATTGACAGCATTGGGAACAGACTGATTAACTGAAGGCACTGTCGAAGAACATTCGGAATAGAGGTATCGTCTGCACGATCATCATAGGAATATAATGTGAGAACACTTCGGGCAAGCGTGTTCATCATGTCCTTACTAGGTGCTTTCATAATGATATCTCTGACAAAGCTGGTAGGAAGACTCCGGTATCCGCCTAACAGATTCCGGAAATCGGCTAATTCGTGTGAAGTCGGTAAGTCGCCAAAAAGAAGAAGATAGGCAACTTCTTCATAACCAAAGCGTCCACCGCTTGTAAAGCCTTCTACAAGATCACGAACATTGTATCCGCGATAGAATAGCTGTCCATGATCCGGAACAGAAACGCCATCCACCATTTTTGTAGCGCGGACATCAGAAATATGTGTGAGTCCGGCTAAAACACCCTTTCCATTCAGGTCGCGAAGTCCGCGTTTTACATCATATTTTGTAAAAAGTTCAGAATCAATTACATTGACCTGTTCACATAGGTTGGCAAGATGAAGGATATCGGGTGTAATTTCAGAAAAATTGTTTTGATCCATAGCGTTTCCCCCTTTATTATTGTCAATCAATAGTGTCTTAAACATAATCATATCATGTGTAAAAAAACATAAGCAAGTAAAAACATATTTTTTAGAAAGATTTTAGAAATCAAGATAGACTTTTGACAAGGTAAGAATTACAATAGCATAGGATTACAAATAATAGAAAGCGAGGTTATTATATGGATGTAAATTCAATTTTCTCTCATATTGATCATACGCAGTTAAAAGCGTTTGCAACCTGGGACGATATAAGGAAGCTATGCGATGAAGCAATCCGTTATAAGACGGCATCGGTCTGTATTCCACCCACGTATATTAAAAAAGTTCACGATACCTATGGAGCACAAGTGAATATCTGCACCGTAATCGGTTTTCCTTTAGGCTATAGCGTGAAGGAAGCCAAGCTTGCGGAGACGAAGCAGGCTCTTTTGGATGGCGCGAATGAGATTGATATGGTCATTAATATCTCTGATGTCAAAAATGGCGATTTTGAAAAAGTTGAAAATGAAATAAAAGAACTAAAGGCTGTCTGTGGAGAACATATTCTGAAGGTGATTATTGAGACCTGTTATCTTACAACACAGGAAAAAATCAGAATGTGCCAGATTGTAACCAGTGCAGGCGCAGATTATATAAAAACTTCTACGGGGTTTGGAACCGGTGGAGCAACAAGAGAGGATATTGCCCTGTTTAAGGAGCATATTGGTCCTGGCGTGAAGATGAAGGCTGCCGGTGGTGTGAAAACAAAGGAAGATCTTGAAGCATTCCTTGAGCTTGGGTGCGAACGTATTGGAACCTCCAGTGCAATAGGAATTCTGACTGGTCAAACTGGGGAAGGGAATGGCTATTAATATGGAAAATCAGATTATTGTTGCAAGATTACAGACATTGAGAACTGTCATGCAGGAATCCGGAATTGATTATTATCTGATTCCGACTGCTGACTTTCATAATTCCGAGTATGTAAATGAATACTTTAAAGTACGGGAATTCTTCTCGAATTTTAGTGGTTCGAACGGAACGCTTGTCGTTGGAATGGATGAGGCAGGCTTATGGACAGACGGACGCTATTTTATTCAGGCCGCCACACAGCTTGAAGGAACCGGAATTACACTCTATAAAATGGGTGAAGAAGGGGTACCGACTGTCAGACAGTTTCTTGCTGATAAGATGACAGTCGGACAGACTTTGGGTTTTGATGGCAGAGTAATCACTGTTTCTTTTGGCAAAAAACTGGAGACGGAGCTTGCTGATAAGAAAATTAAGCTTGCTTATAAGGCGGATCTTGCTGACAAAGTATGGAAGGACAGACCGTCACTTCCAAGCCATCCTGTTTATGTATTGTCCGATGAACTGTGTGGAGAAAGCACACAAAGCAAGCTTGCGCGTGTTAGAGAGAAGATGTCCGAGGCAGGC
>CALZEZ010000026.1 GCA_945643825.1 uncultured Lachnospiraceae bacterium | reverse complement strand
GTTTCGGTGAAGCTGGATGTATTCAAGGGTATGTGGCATGTATTTCAGATGGCACCTTTCAAGAAGGCACTGGAGGCGATGGATAAAAGTGCAGAATTTATTTATGATATTTGCGGATAAAAAAAGGATTTCGGAAACTGGTACAGTATATTTCTAATGTAGCCTTTTATTTCTATAGATTTTTTGCACAAGAGGAGGGTGGCTGCGATGTCGATCAGAGAGACAATGGAGCAGTGGGAAGAAGAGCATCTAAGTCCTTATGCTACACTCAGCAAGAATTCGAAGGGCAGGCTGAGAAATGAAGAACAGTGTGACATCCGGACTGTTTTTCAAAGAGACAGGGATCGCGTGATTCATTGTAAAGCGTTCAGAAGGTTAAAGGATAAGACGCAGGTGTTTTTGACGCCGGAAGGTGACCACTATCGGACACGTCTTACGCATACGCTTGAGGTATCGCAGAATGCGCGAACAATTGCCAAAGCCTTATTGTTAAATGAAGAATTAGTTGAGGCAATTGCCCTGGCGCATGATCTTGGACACACTCCCTTTGGACATGCCGGAGAGCGGGCACTAAATGCGGTCTGTCCACATGGTTTTATACATAGTGAGCAGAGTGTAAGAACTGTTGATATTCTGGAAAAAAATGGAATGGGGATGAATCTCACCTATGAGGTTCGGGATGGTATCCGAAACCACCAGACGGAGGGAAATCCAG
The DNA here is from genome assembly GCA_945643825.1 of uncultured Lachnospiraceae bacterium. Lineage (GTDB taxonomy): Bacteria > Bacillota > Clostridia > Lachnospirales > Lachnospiraceae > UMGS2037. Next base: position 10,610 of record CALZEZ010000026.1, on the reverse strand, counting down.
CTACTCTGGAAGGGAAAATTGTGAGACTGTCCGATAAGATTGCATATATTCATCATGATATGGATGATGCGATACGTGGTGGAATTCTCACAGAGTCAGATGTTCCCAGAGATATCCGTGAAGTGATAGGGAATACCTGTGGAGAGCGACTGGACTGCTTCATTCATGATATCATTACAACCTCGACCGGACTAAATGATATCAGAATGTCTGAACCCGTTGCAGATGCCATGATGAAAATGCGTCAGTTTATGTTCGAGCGTGTTTACACAAATCCGGAAGCAAAAAGCGAGGAGTCAAAGGCAGAGCGTCTGGTTATCACCTTATATGATTACTATTTAAAGCATTTGGACAAGCTTCCGGACGAGTATAAGGCATTGATCAATGGTGGAGAATTAGATGAAAAGGTAGTGTGCGATTATATTGGAGCTATGTCTGATCGTTATGCAATATCTTTATATGAAGAAATCTACATTCCGAAGTCGTGGAATCGGTGATGAAAATTAAATCAGGGTGTAATTTATGTATTATCCAGAAGAATTAGTTGAGGAAGTGCGCTCAAGGAATGACATTGTAGATGTCATTTCGGGATACGTACGAATGCAGAAGAAGGGCAGCAACTATTTTGGGCTTTGTCCTTTTCATAATGAGAAATCATCTTCCTTCTCTGTGTCTCCCAGTAAGCAGATGTATTACTGCTTTGGATGCGGAGCCGGTGGCAACGTTCTGACCTTTGTGATGGAGTATGAGAACTATTCCTTTACGGAGGCTATGAAATTCCTGGCGGATCGTGCGGGGATTAAGCTCCCGGAAGTAGAGTATAATGAAGAGACAAGGCAGAAGGAGAACCGGAGGGCCAGGCTTTTAGAGGTAAATAAGGAAGCGGCAAAATATTTCTATTATCAGCTTAGGTCAGAGCATGGCAAAATCGGTATGGAATACTTTCAGAAAAGGCAGCTTACCGATGAGACTATGAAGCAATTTGGTCTCGGATTTTCCAATAAAACAAGTGATGATCTCGTAAAATATCTTCATTCTAAGGGATTTAAGGACGATTTGATTACAGAAGCCGGTCTCGCAAGCTTTGACGAGCGCTTTGGCATGCATGATAAATTTTGGAACCGGGTGATGTTTCCGATTCAGGATAGTAACCATCGTGTGATCGGATTCGGCGGACGCGTGATGGGAGATGGGACGCCGAAATATCTGAATTCACCTGAGACACCTGTCTTTGATAAGAGTCGGAATTTGTATGGACTTAATTTTGCCAGAACCTCCAGAAAGGATAACTTTATTCTGTGTGAGGGATATATGGATGTCATAGCGATGCATCAGGCAGGCTTCCATCAGGCGGTGGCATCTCTGGGAACTGCGTTTACGTCAGGACAGGCAAATATCCTTCGCAGATACACGCAGAATGTCTATCTGGCGTATGACTCGGATGGAGCAGGGGTAAATGCGGCGCTTCGCGCACTCGGGATTCTGCGGCAGGTGGGAATGAGCGGAAAAATCATTAACATGCAGCCTTACAAGGATCCGGATGAATTTATCAAAAATCTTGGTGCGGAAGAATTTTCAAGAAGGATGGAGCAGGCTGAGAACAGTTTTTTGTTTGAAATTCGTATGCTTGAGCGAGATTTTGATTTAAAGGATCCGGAGGGAAAAACGAGATTTCATAGAGAAATTGCAAAGAAGCTCTGTGGCTTCTCGGAGGAAATGGAGCGGGAAAATTATCTGGAAGCGGTAGCAGAGAAATACCAGATAGGATTTGATCAGCTTCGCAAGCTTGTGAATAGTGTTGCGGCACAGACAGGGCTTGCAAAGCCATTGGAGCGTCCTAAGTCCGGAATACAGAGCAAGCAGTCGCCGGAGGAAAATCGTAAAAAGGCGCAGCGTCTGTTGATTACATGGATTGCAGAGGAGCCTGAAACCTATCAGAAAATAAAAAAGTACATTTCTCCAAAGGATTTTACCGAAGAACTATATGCCAGGGTCGCAGAACGTCTTTTTCAGGATTTGGAAAAAGGAGAATATAATCCGGCAGCGATCATTGATATGTTTACGGATGAGGAGCAGCAGCGTGAAGCAGCGGCCTTGTTCCACACAAAGCTTGCACAGACGCAGGATATGGATCGCGCGAAAGCATTTAAGGATATTGTTTATACGGTAAAAAAGGACTCCTATGAATACTATACAAGCAGACTGGGAACGGATGTGGAGGCCATAAATAAAGTAATTGAGGGAAAAAAAGCCCTTGAAGAGCTTGGGAAAGCGCATATTTCCGTATAATAGGGTAAAAATAGTAATACAAAATGGAAGGATGGAACCAAAAGATGGATGAAAACACCATGGCAAGATTTCAGGAAAAGGTAAAAGACCTGTTGGCACTTGCTAAAAAGAAAAAGAATGTATTAGAGTATCAGGAGGTCGTGGATTTCTTTGTAGATATGCCTCTTGAAGACGAGCAGTTTGACAAAGTACTCGAGATGTTGGAGCAGAGTGGTATTGATGTGCTGCGAATGATAGAAGAGGATGATGATGTCCCCGATGAGGAGATTATTCTGACAGAGGAGGATGAGGTTGATGTGGAAAACATTGATTTGTCCGTTCCTGATGGTGTCAGTATTGAAGATCCTGTGCGAATGTACCTTAAGGAAATAGGTAAGGTGCCCCTTTTGACGGCGGAAGAGGAAATAGATCTTGCACAGACGATGGAAGACGGGGCAAAGGCTACTGAGCGTCTTACAGAGATTGAGGAGCAGCTGGAAGGCTGTTCAGAGGACGAGAAGGGAGCCTTGAATGAGGAAATCGATCAACAAAAGGAGCTTGTAGATATTGGGGAGAGTGCAAAGAAGAAGCTCGCCGAGGCCAATCTGCGACTCGTTGTCAGCATTGCGAAGAGATATGTGGGACGTGGCATGCTCTTCTTGGATTTGATTCAGGAGGGTAATCTTGGACTGATTAAGGCAGTTGAGAAATTTGACTATCGCAAGGGATATAAATTCTCTACCTATGCGACATGGTGGATTCGTCAGGCAATTACCAGAGCTATTGCTGATCAGGCAAGAACTATTCGTATTCCGGTTCATATGGTTGAGACAATTAATAAGCTGATTCGTGTGAGCAGGCAGCTGCTGCAGGAATTGGGGCGTGAACCAACTCCGGAAGAGATTGCAGAGGAGATGAATATGCCGGTAGAACGTGTTCGTGAGATTCTAAAGATCAGTCAGGAGCCGGTATCTCTCGAAACTCCGATCGGAGAGGAGGAGGACAGTCATCTTGGAGACTTTATTCAGGATGATAATGTTCCGGTGCCGGCTGATGCTGCGGCGTTTACCCTTTTGAAAGAACAGCTGGTTGAGGTGTTGGGGACACTGACAGAGAGAGAACAGAAGGTATTAAGGCTGCGTTTTGGCCTTGATGATGGAAGAGCGCGCACATTGGAAGAGGTTGGACGAGAGTTCAATGTAACCAGAGAGAGAATTCGACAGATTGAAGCAAAAGCCTTACGAAAGCTGCGTCATCCCAGCCGAAGCCGCAAGCTAAAGGATTATTTGGATTAGAATTATGGAGATATCTTTATCAAAGCGCATGCAAGCGGTCGCGAATCTGATGAAGCCTGCAAAGGTGGCTTGTGATGTGGGCTGTGATCATGGATACGTGTCGATTTACCTTGTCAAAAGCGGAGTTTGCGGCAAGATGATCGCCATGGATGTCAGACAGGGACCGCTTTCACAGGCAAAACTGCATGTTGAAGAGGCAGGGCTTGGTGATTACATAGAAACCAGATTATCAGATGGATTACATGGTTTGAGGCCGGGAGAATGCGATGCTATGATTTGTGCCGGAATGGGTGGCAAGCTGATGGTTCGCATTCTTGAGGAAGGACAGAAGAAAATAGAGGGAATGGATCAGATGATCCTGCAACCGCAGTCAGATATTGCTTTTGTTCGAAATTATCTGTATAAGCAGGGATTAACCATCGAAGAAGAGGATATGGTACTTGAGGATGGGAAATTCTACCCGATGATGCGGGTTGTCCGGAAGAAGCCTGATCTGATGCAGTCACAGCCTCTGCAACAAAAGTATGGACCGGTTTTGCTTGATAGGGGGCATCCTGTTTTACTTGCTTATCTGCGCAAGCAGAAGACTACTTATGAGAGAATTAAAGAACAATTGCTTGAGAATGGAGGAAATTGTATCCGATTGCAGGAGATTGAAAAGGAACTGATTGAGACACAAGAAACAATAGCACGTGTTATGGAAAGGGGTTACAATGGCTAAAATACAAATTGAGGGTGTTACAAAGGAATATGCGGCGGGAACAACTTACGAAACGATTGCCAATGAGTATCAGGAAAAATACAATGGAATGATCGCACTCGTAATGATGAATGGAAAGATTCAGGAGCTTTCTAAGAAGGTTGAGAAGGATGGTGAATTGACCTTTTTGACATTGAGGGACAGCATTGGTCACAAGACCTACGAGAGAACCGCAATCATGATGCTGATAAAGGCAGTATATGATGTACTCGGAGAGTCTCAGCACGTTGATAAAATTAAGGTTGAGTTTACCATTGGACAGGGATATTTCTGCAGTATTAAGTCTGATTTTAAGATTAATCAGGTCTTTGTGGACAAGATCAATGCCAGAATGAATGAGATGGTTGAACAGAAGATTCCCATAACAAAGAAAAGCTATCCGATTGAGGAAGCCTTGCAGCTCTTTGAGAAGCAGGGAATGCAGGATAAGCTAAAGCTGTTTCGTTATCGCCGCAGCTCCAGGATCAATGTATATTGCCTGGATGGATATTATGATTATTACTATGGATATATGCTGCCCAATACAAGCTATGTGAAGTATTTTAATGTAATCTCATATGATGAAGGGCTGATGTTAATTCTTCCCTACAGGAAGCAGCCGGATAAGATCGAGTTTTTTGAACCCAGAGAGAATTTGTTCCGCACCTTACAGGAATCGACGATATGGAATCAGTATAATGACATTGACACGGTAGGAGACCTGAATGATTGGGTATGTAGTGGTAATCTTGCAGAGCTGTTCTTGGTTCAGGAAGCCGAGCAGGAAAGAAAAATAGGCGAGATTGCCAGGGAAATTGTGAATCGTGGCGGCGTCAAATTTGTAATGATAGCAGGTCCGTCCTCCTCGGGAAAGACAACCTTTTCTCACAGACTTTCCATTCAGCTTCGTACGCTTGGCAAGGTGCCCCATCCGATTGCGCTGGATAATTATTTTGTTAATCGGGAAGACACTCCACTTGACGAAAATGGCAATTATAACTTTGAATGTCTGGAAGCAATTGATGTTAAACTGTTTAATGAGCACATGTGCAAGCTGTTAGCCGGTGAGAGAGTGGAGCTTCCGAGATTTAATTTTCTAAACGGAAAGCGAGAGTATGTCGGCGACTATATGCAACTGGGAGAAGAGGACATTCTGGTGATTGAAGGTATCCATGGATTGAACAGTAAGATGTCCTATGCACTTCCGGATGAGAGTAAATTTAAGATTTATATCAGTGCACTGACAAGCTTAAATATTGACGATCATAATCGTATTCCCACAACAGACGGAAGACTGCTTCGTCGGCTGGTTAGAGACGCCAGAACTCGCGGTGCGTCTGCGAAGCGCACGATAGCAATGTGGCCGTCGGTTCGAAGGGGGGAGGAGGAAAATATTTTCCCCTTCCAGGAGAGTGCTGATGCAATGTTCAATTCTGTTTTAATTTATGAATTAGCAGTGCTAAAACAATATGCGGAGCCTTTACTCTTCTGTATTGAGAAGGATGAACCGGAGTATTATGAAGCGAAGCGATTATTAAAATTCTTAGAATATTTTCTGGGAATCGGAAGCGAAAATCTGCCTCAGAATTCCATCTGCAGAGAGTTTGTAGGTGGAAGCTGCTTCGATGTCTGACTTGCTTTTTGGAAGGTTCTCTGTTAAGATATCCATTGCAAATAAGTCGGACAGGTGTTCGCGGCTGTACTTTGGTACAGGTGAGGAAAGTCCGGGCTTCGCAGGGCAGGATGCCGGATAACGTCCGGTGGAGGTGACTCCCAGGCTAGTGCAACAGAGATATACCGCTCCGGGTGACCGGAGTAAGGGTGGAAAGGCAGTGTAAGAGACTACCGTCCTGCTGGTAACAGCAGGAGCCATGTAAACCCCATCCGAAGCAAGGTCAAATAGAGAACAATAGGCTTGCCCGGTCTGTTCTCAGGTGGACCGCTTGAGACTGTTGGCGACAGCAGTCCTAGATAGATGAACATCCAACGACATAACCCGGCTTATCGTCCGGCTTATTTGTTTCTAAGAAATCGAAGGATAGCGGATTTTTCCCAGGCACATGTGTTTGGGACTGCTATCCTTTTTTTGATAAGGAATGGCACTATCGGATACCGTTTTGAGAAAGGAGGAGCCCGTGCTGAATCAGAAAATTCGTCATAGAAGAGAGAGGCTTCTCTATGCTGCCCTGTTTGGGTTGCTTGCTGTTTTTGCTTTTCTATGCAGTATTTGGTCCGAGTGCATACCACTCCCGGTTGAGGTGGGAGAAGATTGTGTCAGGGAGGATACAACAGACAGAGAGGATTTGATTAATCCTTTGCAGGTCGCAGCCTATTTACGAGATCGTCATCTGATTATGACAACAAACGAAGAGGATGACTGGTTGGAATTTGTTCAGTATCGCGACATGGAAACTACGGGGGTATGGGTAGAACCGGCTGTTGTACAGGTCATCTGTTCACAACAGAGCGGAAGTGGCATCTTGATCGATATGGACTATGAGCACCTGATCTATGCAACCTGTGCTCATGTTATTGGCGATGAGGAGACGATGCAGATCGTATTCTGGAATGAGGAAAGTGCGCAGGCCAAGGTGTTTGCACGCTCGGAAAGCTTTGATCTGGCGTTTCTGTCTGTGGATGCATCGCGGGTTTCCTATGATACGAGACTGCAGCTGAGGAAAGTCAGAATGGATGAAACAGCATGGGAGAAGCTTTCGGAAAATGATCCCGTTTTCATACAGGCATCTTCTCAAAATGCTGCCGGAGATTTTTATAGTGGAAAAATGCTGTATAAAGAGGTTTTTGTACCGGAGTTTGACTGCTTTATGGTCTGTTGTCAGGTGATTGCACTACATGGGATGTCAGGTGGTGGAATTTTTGATGAGTCAGGTCATCTGATCGGAATGATAAATGGTGGCACCGGTAACGGAGAAATTGTAGGATTAAGTCTTCCGGTGATCATGGGACAATGGGGAACGGTGACGTTGACAAATTGAGAAATTGAGGTAGAATACAAGGGTAGATTTAGAGAAAATGATAAGGAAAGGTGGAATTATAGATGACAAAAATAGATATTTTTTCAGGATTTCTTGGTGCTGGCAAAACGACATTGATTAAGAAGCTTCTGAAAGAGGCTTTAGCAGGAACCAAGGTGGTTCTGATTGAGAATGAATTTGGTCAGATTGGAATCGATGGTGGCTTCTTGAAGGAGTCGGGAATTGAGATTAAGGAAATGAATTCTGGATGCATCTGCTGTTCCCTTGTCGGTGATTTCGGAAGCTCATTAAAGGAAGTGTTGGACACATATGAACCGGAGCGTATTTTGATTGAGCCATCCGGAGTGGGCAAGCTTTCTGATGTTATGAAAGCGGTCCAGGGAGTAGAGACTGATGTAGAGGTTGCACTGAACAGTGCAGTTGCGGTTGTTGACGCATCAAAGGCCAGAATGTACGCACGAAACTTTGGTGAATTCTTCATCAATCAGATAGAGCATGCCGGTACGGTTATTTTGAGTCGTACTGCTGATATTTCAAAGGAGAAACTGGAACAGTGTATGGCGTTAATCCGGGAACACAATGAGAGAGCTACGATCATTACAACTCCTTGGGATGAGCTTGACGGCAAACAGATTTTGGATACCATAGAAGGTGCCAAGGATCTGGAGGCAGAGTTGATGGAGGAAGTGCGTCATCTTCATGAGGAGCACCATCATCACGAGCATGAGCACGAGTACAACCATGAGCACGAGCACGACCATGAGCATGAGCATGAGCACGAGCACGACCATGAGCATGACCACGAACATGACCACGACCACGGTCATGAGCATCATCACGAGCATGAGCATCATCACGAACATGAGCATGAACATGGCGAGAATTGCACCTGCGGCTGTCATGATCATGATCATTATGACGGACATCATCATGCAGATGAAGTGTTTACAAGCTTTGGACTGGAAACGCCTGCTGTTTATTCCAGAGAAGAAATCGAGAACATTCTGGAGCAGTTGGAGCGTGAGTCAGAGTATGGACTGGTTCTCAGGGCCAAGGGAATGGTTCCTGCAGAGGGCGGAGAATGGATTTATTTTGATTATGTGCCCGGAGAGAGTAATGTCCGCACTGGAAACCCTGATGTAACCGGAAAAATCTGTGTGATTGGTTCAAAGCTGCAAGAGGAGCATCTTACAAAACTGTTTCAGAAATAAGGAGTCAGTGATAATATATGAAGCCGGTATATTTGATTAATGGTTTTTTGGAGAGTGGAAAAACAGAATTTATCACCTTTACTATTGCGCAGCCCTATTTTCAGATAAGAGGAACGACACTCATTCTTCTCTGTGAAGAGGGTGAGATAGAGTATGACGAGAAGGAATTGAAGCGATATCGTACGGTTATAGAGCGGATTGAGCAGGAATCGGAGTTCAACCCCAAAAATCTGATGGAACTGGAGAAGAAGCATAAACCGGAACGTATTATTATCGAGTATAACGGAATGTGGAATGTGAAGGACATGAAGCTTCCGATTCATTGGAAGCTTGAACAGCAGATAACTACAATTGATGCAACTACGTTTCCTATGTATTATACGAATATGAAATCACAGTTATCGGAGATGTTACGTAAGTCAGAGATGATCATTATGAACCGGTGTGACGGAATTGCCGATTTGGGAAGCTATAAGAGAAATATTAAGGCATTGAATCAAAAAGCAGATATTATCCTTGAGAATAAGGATGGTGAGGTGGACGAGATTTTTGAAGATGACCTTCCATATGATCTTAGTCAATCCGAACTGATATTAGATAACAGTAGCTATGGAATATGGTATTTGGATTCTTTAGACCACATAGAGAGATATGAGGGAAAAGTCATAACTTTTATTGCGCAGGTATTGCTTCCGCCAGGGTTTGTAAAGGGATACTTTGTTCCGGGAAGAAAGGCGATGACCTGTTGTGCGGAGGATATCACGTTTTTAGGATTTCCATGTCAGTATGATGGCGCAGATAAGCTGAAGAATAAGCAATGGGTGAAAGTAAGTGCTACAGTTCATCGGGAATACTGGAAGGATTTCGGAGGAGAGGGACCGGTTCTTCATGCAGTTTCAGTAGAAGGCAGTAAAGCTCCCAAGGAAGAAGTGATTGGTTTTTCATAGATATGAGAAGCGTCGCTATGCGGCGCTTTTTCCATGATAGAAAATATTCTGCAGAATATTCCGAAAGGAGAGGAAATGTCAGAGGATGAAAAGCGTGAGGAAGCACGTCTGAAAAAAAGGTGGGCAGAACTGTCAAACAAATCCTACGCACAGAATATTTATCTGTTTACAGATTTTCTCAATTTAGCGGAGCAGGAGATCTTCTGGCAGTGTGCTTCCGATTTTTCACAAAGTGGATTTCGGTTAAGCGGGGGATATGATCAGGCAGAACGAGTGATGATTGGATTCGGAAACCCACAGGAGCTTGGGTATGAGATGGAGTTTCCGATTCAATGCATTGAGATTTCGCCGCTACAGAGAAAATTTTCAGAGGAGCTGACGCATCGTGATTATCTGGGGGCACTCATGAATCTTGGGATTGATCGGTGCACCACGGGGGATATTCTGATAGAGGACGGAACAGGCTATTTGTTTTGCAACGCTGTGATCAGCCCATTTATCAGGGAGAATCTTACGAAGATAAGACATACAAGTGTAAAATGTAAAAGCATGGAGCAACTGCCTGCAGTGTTGAAAAGGGAGCCGGTATTACAGGAGCTTACTGTGGCATCGCTTCGGATTGACGCAGTGATAGCAAGGCTTTATAATATAGCAAGAAGCTCAGGAACAGAGCTTTTTTTGTCAGGTCGCATCTGGGTAAATGGTCGACGGGTAGAGAAAACATCACTTCTTTTAAAAGACGGCGATGTGGTTTCGGTAAGAGGCTATGGTAAATTTGTGTTTTACGGGCAACAGAGACAGACGAAAAAAGGACGGCTGTGCGTGGCTGTTGGAAGATATGTATAGAGGAGTGTTTTAGATGTTTCAGTTCAATTATTCCATCATTCAATGGTTATTTTTCTTCTATTTTTACAGTTTCTGCGGCTGGTGCTTTGAGTCAACCTATGTTTCAATCAGAACAAAAAAACTGACAAATCGGGGATTTATGAGAGGTCCGTTTCTTCCTCTGTACGGAAGCGGAGGACTGATGATGCTGGTTGCATCAGCGCCTTTTCGCAGTAATATTGTCCTGACGTACGTGGCGGGCGTGATTGGAGCTACTATGCTGGAGTATGTGACAGGGGTGGCGATGGAGAAGCTGTTTAAGGTGCGTT
>CALZEZ010000025.1 GCA_945643825.1 uncultured Lachnospiraceae bacterium | reverse complement strand
ACAAAGCCCGTCACACCTCCTGCGACCAGAATGACCGCAAGCAGTATCCACAACAATTTTTTCTTTTCTTTTATCCATTTCATCGCTTTATCCAGCTTTTTCTTTATTTTACCACTACACATCCTACCACATTTTATTTTCTATTGCACTATTCTTTTTCCTGTTACATGACAAAAGTCCGGTGAAAGGACTTTTACCTCTCCACCGGACTCTATGCGTGAAGCTGATACATGGTCAGCACCATTCTGGCCATCTCCGCCATGTTTACTCCGCTGTCCATGCTGTTTTTCTGGAGATAACGATGCGCCTCGTCCTCCGTAATGTTTTTTCTTTTCATAATCATTTGCTTTGCTTCCAGGATGACATCCAGTTCCTCACTGTTTCGTTCCCGCGGCTGTAGCTTGCGCCTGCGCCGTCTCCTCTCCATGTTTTCCACCATGAGTGAGACCTTCTGCAGCAGCTCCTGTACCCGCAAGGGCATCGACAGACACATGATGTCCCCGCCCGTACCTGCTCCGAGCACTTGTCTCGATGCAATGAGCAACATTTCAAAGTCCTCCGGCAGATAGCTGTTTAGCTCGGAATACATCATATCCGCAAGCCGGTATCCACTGATGATAATCCCGTCATTCAGGCTATCTACCTGACTCATTACCTGAGCACCGGTCGTACACACCGCGGTCACCCGGAAGCCGTTTCGAACCAAGAGGTTTTTTACACCTGTGGATTCCTCGGATCTCGGAAAGGCCACAATGATATTCGTCACAAGCAATTCCTCCTTGCTGTACGCTCTAGTATTTGTTCAGGTATCTTTGAAGCTCCCACTCGCTTACCTGTGACCGATAGGACTGCCATTCTGCTTTCTTGGCCTCGAGGTATTTCTGGAACACATGCTCGCCTAACACCTCACGGATGAGCGAATCCTTCTCTAACGCCTCAATCGCTTCTGTAAGAGTTCCCGGTATCTCCTCTATTCCGAACTTATTCTTCTCCTCCTTCGTCATCTCATAAATATTACAATTTACACTGCACGGCGGGTCAATCTTTTCCTTGATGCCCTCAAGACCTGCTCGCAAGCATACGGCAAATGCAAGATACGGATTCGCTGACGGATCAGGGCTTCGAAGCTCGATTCTCGTGCTCTCTCCCTTTGCTGCCGGCACCCGGATGAGCGGGCTTCTGTTCTTGGCACTCCAGGCAATATGAACCGGTGCTTCGTAGCCCGGCACAAGCCGCTTATAGGAGTTGATTAGCGGATTGACAATCGCCGTGATCGCCTTCATGTGCTTTAACAGTCCGCCAATAAAGTAATAGGCTTCTCTGCTGAGCCCATTGACATCCTGTCCATCGGCAAAGATGTTCTTTCCGTCCTTAAATAAAGACATGTTGATGTGCATGCCGGAGCCGGCAACCCCGTATACAGGCTTCGGCATAAAGGTTGCGTGCAGGCCATGCTGCTTTGCGATGGATTTTACCGCCAGCTTGAATGTGATGATCTTGTCGGCAGTGTCCAGTGCCTCTCCATACTGGAAATCAATCTCATGCTGTGCCGGAGCCACCTCGTGATGAGAGGCCTCCACTACAAAGCCCATATCCTCCAATGTCATGACGATATCTCGTCTGGCATTCTCTCCAAAATCGGTAGGACCGATGTCAAAATAGCCCGCCTGCTCATGTGTGATCGTCGTGGGCAGACCATTCTCATCACTCTGAAACAGGAAGAACTCACACTCAGGTCCTACATGGAAGGTGTATCCCTCCTTCGCCGCCTCGGCAACGGCACGTTTCAGGACATAACGCGGGTCGCCCGAGAAGGGATTTCCCTCCGGATCGTATACATCACAAATCAGTCTCGCCACTCTTCCCTGCTGGGGTCTCCATGGGAAAATGGCCATCGTGTTTAAATCGGGATAAAGATACATATCCGACTCTTCTATTCTCGCAAAGCCTTCAATCGAAGAGCCGTCAAACATACATTCATTGTTCAATGCTTTCTCAAGCTGGCTGGCGGTAATCGCCACATTTTTCAGATTTCCGAAGATATCTGTAAATTGAAGGCGGATAAACTCCACATCCTCTTCTTCCACAAGTCGGATGATATCCTCTTTCGTTAAATTCTTCATAACCGGATTATTCCCTTACCTTTCTTTTCTGCCTAAAAATAGGCGTTCTCCACCCATGAAGAACGCCCTTGTTCTTAATCATCATAGCGCGGCACCCAAGCGATTGTCAACCGCAAATTAGTGCGTCATCCGCCAACGGATGCACCGTTCAAGATACTCCACATACTCCGGATTCTTGCAAACGCCCTTTCCGTCGATATCCGACAGCTTGGCAACATCCATTCCGTTACATGCCGTCGTCTTCATAACAATATTCAGCGCTTCCTCATCGGTATCGTTGGCAATATAGGTGCCGATTCCAAAGGCAATCTTCGCCTTGCCTGCGAAATACCGGTAAAGCTCTGCTGCCCGCTCAAAGTCCAGGCTGTCACTAAACAGCAGGGTCTTCGCCTTCGGGTCAATTCCAAGCTCCCGATAATGCGCAATCATCTTATCTCCCCATGAAAACGGATCTCCACTGTCATGTCGCACACCGCTGAACAGTGTCGCATAGGTCAGCTTAAAATCACGCAGGAAGCAATCGGTTGTAATCGCATCGGTGAGCGCGATTCCGTTTAACACACCATACTCCTTGACCCAGGCATCCATGGCATACCAGTTCGAATAAGCCGGATTGTGCTTGTGGTTTCCCTGTCCCACACACATGATCCACTCGTGTGCCATCGTGCCGACCGGTGTAATTCCAAATTTCTTTGCCAGCAGAACATTGGAGGTTCCCACAAAGGTCGATCCCGGAAACTCCTTCTCAGATAGCCGCCCCACAGCAAGACTCTGTGCCTCGGCAGACAGACGTCTGCGAAGTCCAAATTCACTGAAAGCGCCAAGCGTATAGGTTCCGTCTGACAGCTTATCAATTTTGTCCTCCAGCCTGCGCTCAAAGCTTCGAAAGAGAGTGTCATAGTCATAGGCCATACGGTAATAGACCTCATTGACAATAGCAAGCGTCGGTATCTCATACATCGAGGTATTTAACCAGGTTCCCCTCGTCTCGATCGAGAGCCCGCAGGGTGCATCCGTCGTAATCTCAAAATCCTCGTATCTTGGCTTCCACAACCGCAGGAAATCCACATAGGAGCCTTTGATCCAGGTAATGGAATTCAGATACGCAAGCTCGTCCTCGTTAAACCGAAGGCTGCAGTAGCTTTTGATCTGACTGCGTATCTCCTCTACCATCTGTGGAGTAAAGAAAACATCCTTATTTCTGCATTTGAAGGTCCAGGTCGTCTTATAATCACTGAACTGATGATAGATTGCCTGTCCCATGGAAAACTTGTACATGTCTGTCTCAAGCAGACTGGTAATAATCGGTTCCATTCTTTTGCTTTCCTTTCTCATAGGTATGCTCACCGAGCTTTACCTGCCAAAGCCCGGCTTGCACTTTTTGTCATTTGATTCCACGAACTATTGTGCTTCTGCCTTCTCCAGACATCCCCGTATTGCATCCAGAAGCACCAGACAGGTATAGTGACTTTCATCCGGATAGGTAACGCCCTCTAACGACTGACATTCCAGAATCTGATTCACCAAATGATCAAAGGAAGGCTCAATCAGCGGATACATCGTTGTCACCGCTTCACTAAGGTTTACCATGCGGACACTGTCAATGCGATTACTATCCACAGTCACCTCAATGTCAAGCGAGTTATCACCGATCTCCAGTGTGGTGGTATACACCCCAGGAACAAAGCGCTCACTTTCCGTCTGTGGTGCGGCAACCTCTCCACTCTCCTTTTTGGGTGCAAACATTATGAACAGGATCACCAGAAACAATATGGTCAGAACCGCAAAAATGCCTGTATAGATAACCTCTTTCAAGTGCAGCACGACGATTTTGGTTTTGGAGCTCATAGCATTCTCCCATGGACTTTCTCTTAATCCTATGTTATGCATGAGCCCTGCTCGTTATGCCATGAATTACAGATTATTAAGCTGCCCGAGCCAAAGCGTAGCGCAGGCATCGGAGGGCATGCGCAGATCTCCTCTGGGAGAGAGTGCAACCGAGCCGACCTTTGGGCCATCCGGCAGGCAGGAGCGTTTAAACTGCGCTGCAAAAAAGCGTCTGTAAAATACCTTTAGCCAGTTTAGAATCGTTTCCTCATCATAAAGCCCTGTGAAGGCGAGCTTAGCAAGCCGATAGACCTTCGCAGGCTCTTCCGCGAAACGAAGCATATGATAGAGGAAGAAATCATGAAGCTCATATGGTCCCACCAGATCTTCTGTCTTCTGAGAAATATCCCCCTCTGCAGGCGGAAGTAACTCCGGACTAACCGGGGTGGCAAGCACATCGAGCAGCACCTCCTTTAGCTTCTCCTTCCCACAATTTACAGCCTCATATTCTACCACATGTCTCACCAGTGTCTTTGGAACCCCTGCGTTGACCCCATACATCGACATGTGATCGCCATTGTAGGTTGCCCAGCCAAGAGCAAGCTCCGACATGTCTCCCGTACCAATGACCAAAGCCCCCAGACGATTGCTCAGATCCATCAGAATCTGTGTGCGCTCCCTCGCCTGCGAGTTTTCGTAGGTCACATCGTGCACCTCGGGATCCTGCTTAATATCCTTAAAATGCTGTGTGACTGCCTTTTTAATATCTATTTTAGTGAGTGTCGCTCCCAGATATTTTGCCAGCTTGCAGGCATTGTCAAATGTCCGGTCGGTCGTTCCAAAGCACGGCATCGTGACCGTATGAATTCCCTTATGATCAAGTCCCATCAGGTCAAAGGCTCTCGCCGCAACCAAAAGGGCAAGTGTCGAATCCAGTCCCCCGGAAAGCCCTAAAACTACTGCATTACTGTTTACATGCTCCATTCTCTTCTTAAGCCCATAGGCCTGAATCGAGAGAATCTCCTCGCAACGCTCCCTCTTAAGCGTCTCATCCTGCGGAACGAACGGCTGTCTTCCAAAGGTTCTGGTAAGCGTCGTATCCTCCCTCTTTAGGGTAAATCCGATTCTGGTATAATAATGACCCTCACCGCCGGTGACAAAGCTTGTATTTTTTCTTCTCTCATGGTTTAACCGATGCACATCCAGTTCCGAATAGAGAATTCCCGCTTTAAAATCCTTTTTCTGCGCTAGCATCGTCCCGTTCTCGGCAATCATCCGGTGTCCGCCGTAAACCAGATCCTGCGTCGACTCTCCCTCTGCCACAGAGGTGTAGACGTATCCTGCTAGAAGCCGCGCTGAGGTCGCCCTGACCAAGAGCTCTCGATAGGAATCCTTGCCGATCGTCTCATTGGATGCCGAGAGATTGACAATCACATTGGCTCCTGCCAGTGCATGCTCCGTAGAAGGGGTTTTCGCGCTCCAAAGATCCTCACAGATCTCGCACGCCACGCACAGAGGGATTCCGCTCTCACAGGTTAAGAGCACGTCGGTGCCAAACGGGATCTGCTTTCCCATAAACGGAAGCGTCTGCGGTGTCGAAGGTCCCGGTACAAAATGCCTTGCCTCATAAAATTCTGCATAGCACGGAATATTGTGCTTCGGAATAAAAGCAAGAAGCTCCCCATTACAAAAAGCGGCTGCCACATTATACAGCTTCTGCTCCCATTCAATCGGAAGCCCCACAAATACAAGCGCATCCAGTCCGCTACTGCATTCTACCAAAAGTCCAAGATCCTCTCTTGCCTGTGTCAGCAGCAGCTCCTGGAAAAAAAGATCCTCACAGCTGTAGCCTGTGATACAAAGCTCCGGAAAGACAATGAGCTTTGCTCCCGCCTTTGCCGCCTCCTCCATCTGTCCCATTATCTGTGCGGTATTGTAGGCCGGATCTGCCACTCTGATCTTCGGCGTGCAGGCTGCAACCTTAATAAATCCATGTTTCATATGCGTGCTTCCTCTCTAATTGGATTTTTATCGGATTTTATTCGGATTCTAGCGAATCGGTTTCGCGCGTTTTAAGATATCCTTCAGCTCTTCTATCGTAAAGGCATAGTGGGTGTTACAGAAGTGACAGTTTACCTCAATCGGTTTTCCTTCTGCAATCATCTCCTTAAGCTCCTTCTCTCCAATCGAGATCAACGCCTTTTCAATCCTGTCCTTATCGCAATTGCAATGAAAACTACATTCTGTTTTCTCTGTAATCACCAGATCCATGTCCCCAAGAATCTCTGTAAGAAGCTGTTCCGGATTCTTTCCCTCCTCTAACAGCGTTGTGACCGGCTTAAGCTCCTGCAGTCTTTTCTCCAGACGCTCCATAAGCTCCTCGGACGCAAAGGGCATCAGCTGGATAATGAAGCCGCCTGCCTGACGAACGGTATTGTCCTTGTTCATCAGTACACCGAGACCAACGGAGGAGGGAACCTGCTCTGATGTGGCAAAATAGTAGGTGATATCCTCTGCAATCTCACCGGTTGTGAGAGCAACCTGTCCCACATACGGATCCTTTAAGCCCATATCCTTAATCACGCTTAAGACGCCCAGATCACACATACCGCCGACATCAAGCTTGCCCTGTTTATTGGGTGGAAGCATCACCTGCGGGTTTATGGCATAGCCCTTGACATGCCCTGCCGCATCTGCTGTAACTGTCATACCCTTCACCGGACCATTACACTGAATCTGAAGCGTCAACAGGTCGTTGTCTCCCTTTAGCATACCGCCCATCATCACGCCCGCTGTCATCAGACGTCCAAGCCCGGCTGTCACAACCGGGCTCGTCTCATGTCGGCTTCTCGCCTCCTCCACCAGCCCTCTTGTGGTCGCCGCAAAGGCTCTGATCTGTGCATCTGCCGCCGTTGCTCTTATCATATAATCCATCTTTGTATCCTTGCCTTTCACATTTTCTTAGTATGCTCTTTTGCAACGCAGTATATGCGCTCGCTCTCCCGCGTGACTTCACCATGTGTATCCGCATCAATCGCTGCCACAAACGCAAGTCCCGCCTGTTCAATCAGCCTCTTCATCTGCTCTAAAGTATAGCCTCTCTGCAGGTGCGTCTCCTCATACCGCCTGAACAGATCCTTCTGCTCCTTCACAAAAATGGTCAGATCATACTCGTTAATCTGTTCCTCCTCGTGATAGTAATTGTCCCAGATAAAGCTGCACTCCTCACGGTTTTCAGCAATCGTGGTATCTCCGATCACCTCCGCATATTTGTATACGGTATTAAAATCAAAGATAAAGATACCTCCTGGATACAGATAGTTGTTCACAAGCCGAAAGGTTTGCAGCAAATCCTCCTCGGTCAGAAGATAGTTCACGCTGTCACAGACGCTGAGCACGGTTCCCACGGTGCTGTAAAGCTCCAATTCCCGCATATCCTGTAATAGATAAAGCGTCTCATGCCCTGCGGCATCTCTTTTGTCCATCGCGATGCGAAGCATCTCCTGCGAATTATCAACCCCGATCATGTCATAGCCGGCTTCCGCCATAAGCTCGGTCAGGCTTCCCGTCCCACAGCCTAAATCCACCACAAGGTTACGCTCACTTTCTAAAACGTCCTGCTCATTCCTGCGGTTTATCGGAACACTTACCCCGTAACGCACAATTAGCCCTATGAGGAATTCCTTCCATTCCTCATAAGGCGTCTCATCCATGAAAGTATCATATACTCTTGCAAAGTCCGTATAGCTCTCGTTTCGCATTTTTCTCCCTGTATCCGTATTCTAGCCGAGTGCCAGACCGATGGCTCCAAACACACCTGCGCTGGCAAGACCCATGATCACACCGGCAAGCAGCACACCAAGCAGCACAGCTACAACACTTGATTTAAAATCCATGTCCAACAGGCTCGCTGCCAACGTCCCCGTCCATGCACCGGTTCCGGGCAACGGAATGCCGACAAACAACAGCAGTGCCACAAACAGTCCGCGTCCCGCCTTCTCCTGCAGCTTCTTGCCGCCCTTCTCGCCCTTCTCCAGACAGAAGCGGAAGAAGCCTCCGATCACCGGCTTATCCGCGCCCCACACGAGAACCTTTCTCGCAAAGAGATAGATGATCGGCACAGGCAGCATATTGCCGATGACGCAGACGATATAGCTCTGCAGCAGGGGCAGCCCCAGTCCCTGTGAAACCGGGATCGCGCCGCGAAGCTCAATAAGCGGCACCATAGAGATAATAAAGATCCAAAGATAGTTTTTCAGCATTTCAGGTACTCCTTTAAGGTATCGATCAGAATCTGCATCTGCTCATCCGTGCCGATACTGATTCGAAGATAATTGTCAATACGGGGTTTCTTAAAATGACGCACATAGATATTCTTACTCTTTAAGTAGCTAAAAATATCCTCCGCACGTTCTGTCCGGTGCGTTGCAAAAATAAAGTTGGTATAAGAATCCGGGAAAGTAAACCCAAGCTTACTAAGCTCTTCCTTGGTCCATTCCCTCGTCCGTATCATTTTATCTACAATTTCTCTAAAATATGCATCATCCTTTACCGCTTCCGCGCCGATCTCCTGAACCGGGAAGCTCATGGTGTAGGAATTCACCGAGAATTTCACATCGTTGATATAGCGAATCATCTTCTCAGAACCGATGGCAAAGCCGATTCTGGCTCCAGCCATCGCGCGGGATTTTGAAAAGGTCTGAACGATCAGCAGATTTTCATACTTTTCCAAAAGAGGCAGCGCACTCGTCGCACCAAAATCCACATAAGCCTCATCCACCACAACCACACTTTCCGGATTGTGCTGCAAAATATCCTCAATCTCGGAAAGCGGCATGAAAACGCCGGTCGGCGCATTTGGGTTTGCAATCACGATACCACCGTTTGGCCGGTAATAATCCTCCTTCCGAATACAGAAATCCTCGTCAAGCAGAATGCATTCATAGGGAATGTCATACAGCTTTGCCCACACATCGTAAAAGGAATAGGTGATGTCCGGAAACAGCACCGGTTTATCGGAGTGAAAGAGCGTGAGAAAAACCATGGATAACACATCGTCGGAGCCTACACCGACAAAAACTTGTTCCGGCTTTACCTTATAATAGGTAGCAAGTGCATCCACAATCTTCGTTGCATCTGTATCCGGATACAGACGAAGTCTGTCAGCAACCAGTTTGTGGGCAGCAGCCTCTACTCCGGGTGCAGGAGGATACGGGCACTCATTGGTGTTTAGCTTGATCACATTATCGCATTTGGGCTGCTCGCCCGGAACATAGGGCTCAACCCGACGCACATTTTCTTCCCAACTCATCTATTCTACCATTCCTTTTCTTTCTTCTATCAACTTCTCATAGTACGAAACTGCTTCTGTCTCTTTCTTTTTCCTCGCAAGCCTTACAAGTGCCTCAAGCGGAGCCTTGTTCCCGGCATCAAAGTCCACCACCGGCTTTGTCTCAAACGCTGCATTGTAATACCAGAGCTTTGCCTCTGCCAGATCGTTCCTCGCCTCATAAAAGCAGCCCAGCTTATAACAGATCTCAGAGCAGGGCTCCATTGCCACCAGGCGCATCGCAAGCTTTAGAAACTCCACATCGTTTCCCTCTGCCAGCGCCGCAAGTGCAGGAATCAGACCTGCCATTTGAAAATGCTCGCTTTCCGCAGACATTTCTTCCATCTGTCCGTTAAAATAGTCCGCCGCCTGCTTCAGATGTCGCTCATCTCCTGCCTTATAAAGCTCTGTCGCATACATCTTACGGAGTCGCGCTGAAAGAATGCCCCCATTTTGAAGTACCCTCTCGAATGCCAGAAGATCTCTGTCTGCATGAGACTGCTGCTGCCTGTGGATAATCTCGATATCACTGTCAAAAACAAGCGGCTCTGTCACCACCTGCTCATGAATCGGATCCGCCCACCGGAACGTACGAAGTCTCTTAAACAGCTTCGGACGATATTCCTTATCGAAATTGTAGACGGAGCCATTTGACAGTTGGTTGACATAATGCATCTGGACAATCTCGATTTCCGGGGCACTCTCCAGATGTCGTTTCAATTCCGCCAGTCGTCTCTGATTCTCTGCATCCAGAAGCTCATCGGCATCCGCACAGTAAATATAATCTCCTGTTTCCTTTGAAAAAGAGAAGTTGCGGGCATCCGAGAAGTCTCCTGTCCAGACAAAGTCATAGACCTTATCGGTATAGGCCGCTGCAATCTGCCTCGTGGCATCCACAGAACCGGTATCGACAAGGATCATCTCATCCATACAAGCCTTTAAGCTGTCCAGACACTCTGCTAACAGCTTCTCTTCATTTTTCACGATCATACAGAGACTAAACGTAAGCATGCTACAATACCTTTGATAAAAACTCCTGTAAACGTGGACTTTGCGGATTGCCAAAGAACTGATCCGGTGTGTTCTCTTCCATAATATTACCGCCGTCCATAAACAGAACTTTGGTTGCAACCTCTCTTGCAAAGCCCATCTCATGCGTTACCACGACCATCGTCATTCCGGAATCCGCAAGCTCCTTCATTACATCCAGAACCTCTCCTACCATCTCCGGATCGAGTGCAGAGGTAGGCTCATCAAAGAGCATAACCTTCGGATTCATCGCAAGAGACCGGACAATAGCGATTCTCTGCTTCTGACCACCGGAGAGCTGCGCCGGATACGCATCGGCTTTTTCCAAAAGCCCTACTCTCTCCAACAATTTCAGGGCATTCTCTTTTGCCTCCTCCTTGCTCATCTTCCCAAGCTTGATCGGGGCAAGAGTAATGTTGTCCATGATGGTCAGATTGTTAAACAGATTGAAGTGCTGGAACACCATTCCCATATGCTCACGAACGTGATTCAAATCCACACTGGGGTCGGTAATGAGCTGTCCGTCAAACCAGATCTCACCACTTGTCGGGGTGTCCAAGAGATTCAGGCAGCGAAGGAAGGTGCTTTTGCCGGAACCGGACGGTCCCACCACTACGATCTTCTCACCGGGAGCGATGTGGTAATTCACTCCGCGCAGTACATGATTATTATCAAATATCTTGTGTAAATCCTTAACGGTTATCACCCTGACGCAGCCTCCTCTCTAATTTCGCAAGCAAAACAGTTAATATCTTAATAATAACGAAGTAAATGACAGCCGCACCGATCAGTGGCATAAACGCCTGATAGGTCAGGGATACGACCTGATTGGCCGCACGGGTCAGATCTGTCATACTCACATAGCCGACAATTGCCGTCTCCTTGATCAGCACAATAAATTCATTTCCGATCGGAGGAAGTACGTTTTTGACCGCCTGTGGAATAACAATATAAATCATGGTTTTGGTTTTGGAAAGTCCAAGTGCTCTTCCGGCCTCGGTCTGTCCCTTATCCACCGCGAGAATACCGGCACGTACAATCTCTGCCACATAAGCACCACTGTTGATACC
>CALZEZ010000024.1 GCA_945643825.1 uncultured Lachnospiraceae bacterium | reverse complement strand
ATAGTTCTCCTCTATCAGGGCGTCCGTGATATCAGAGCTTTGCATATCCGGCATCAGCACATAGGGGTATCCAAATGCATAGTGATTCCGGTCTCCCTCTACGGCAATTCCCTCCACCACCGAGATGTCATAATCCTCCAACAGGCTGTTTAGATTGGTCAGGGTGGTTCCCTCCACCGGGCCTGCCATCACAAGCAGCTTTCCTCCGTTTGCGACATAATCTGCCAGCATATCTGCTTCTTCCCCTGAGATATCGCTCTGGGGATTATAGATTACAATCGCATCTGCCTCCTCGGGGATCTCATCGACGGTCAACAGGGAGAGCGCTGTACTCTCCAGATTTTCTTTTTCGATGGAATCGGCAAAGGTAGCCGGAAGCTTAGCCTCACCATGTCCCTCGAGAATATACAGCTGTGGCAGATCCTCCGTGACTACATAGTCGATTGCAGAGGTAATCGCACCTTCCCCGTCAAAGGAGGTTGTGTAGGAGTAGGAATACATGTCGGTCTCCTGCACATAGATGTCATTGTAGCTGATATAGCGGCTACGGTCACCGGATTCGACGATCAGGCTGTTGTTTGGAACCTGCTCGTCTGTATACTGCTCTGTGAAGGTCGGGAACACATCCGGATTTTTCTTGACAACCTCGATATGATCCGACAGACTCTCATATTTGCCGAGCAGGTTTTCAATGACATCATCCTCGGCATCCGCCTGTACGACCCAGTATATCGTCACATCCTGCTCTAAATTGTTGACAACAACCTTCGTATTGCTGGTTATGGAATACAGCTTGCTGGCACTGATATCGAATTTGGTCAGACTGGTCGGCAGGGCAGACGCAAAAATATTGACTACTATTAAGATTGCCAGCACAACTGCCGTGATAACTAAGGAGTACGCACCTCCCTTGAGAGCCAACCGACCTGCGTATATTCTGTTACTGCGTTTCATCAGTTGTACCTCCTTTTCTCAAGTGACTGCACGGACAAAAACAGAAAAAAAACAATGACCGACAGAAAATAGGTTATGGCTGTCATATCAAAAATCCCATTCACAAACGTATTCAGACGGTCAAACAGAGACAGCTTCTTCATGATGTCCGGCAAAAGACCTTCAAATCCGGTGCGGTTCACAAAATATGCGATCACCGTGGCGGCTAACAGCACCAGACTGACGCTGTAGGCAATTGTATCATTGCGGGTCAGATAATGGATAATCCACCCGAGAATCACAGCAAAAATACAGATTGCAGCGGCAGAGCCAAAAGCCGTTGCGGATACATATTCCGCCAGACTGACGCTGAAATAGTTAAAGAGTATGGCAGCGATTCCGATTCCTGCTGCAAAGCCCTGGTTTTCGGTCAGAGACGATATAAACAGACCCACGGCAATGAGCGAAGCTCCCATCACAAAGTATGCGAGCAGGCTGCCATAGGAGGTCAGCAGGTAGACATCCCCATACCTGGAGAAAATAAGCGGATAGGCTGCAATCACGCAAAGCGGCACGAAATACACCACTAAGAGCGCAAGATATTTGCCCAGAATCACCTTCGCTGTCGAAATCGGCAGGGAGTACAACAGCTGATCCGTTTTCTGTTTGCGCTCCTCCGCGAGGACACGCATCGTCAAAATAGGTACAATCACCACAAAAATCAGACTGCTGAAGCTCAGCACATACTCAAAGTTGCTGACTGCGGCCTGAAGGTTATACAGCATCGCCCCAACTCCTACGAAAACCAGTAAAAAGGCTCCGAATACATAGGCAGTAAGGCTGTGAAAATACGTTCTCAATTCATGTTTCAATACAGCAATCATGCTTCTTCCACCTCACTTTCTGTTGTGGCATCTGCCGTATCGGATGCCTGCTCCTGCGATGCTTCCTCCTGTAATGCATTATCACTCGATGCCTGCTCCTGCGGTGCTTCCAAACCGGCATTCTCCGTCAGTTCGATAAAGACATCCTCCAGATTGCCCTTCTTAAGCGTCATCTCATAAATAATGCCCGTACTTGCCGCAAAGGCACCAAAAACCGCGCCGGACAGCTCGTAAAGCTTCTCATGATCGGACTTGATATGCGCTATCGATAATCCGTCGTCTGTCCGCTCCACACGAATGTCCGCAATATGCTCAACATCCTTAAGAATCTCTCGGATTGCCGCTTCGTCGGCATCCGTCGTGAGCGTGATCTCATTAGGTGAAAGAAGCTGCTTCTGTAATTCCTCGGGCTTTCCGAACGCAACGAGCTTTCCATGGGCTATCATAATGATCTGGTCGCAGATTGCCTGCACCTCGGAAAGAATGTGGGAGGAGAAAATGACGGTATGCGTCTTGCCAAGCTCTGTAATCAGATCTCGGATCTCGATGATCTGAATCGGATCAAGACCGACCGTCGGCTCATCCAGGATAATCACTCCGGGATTGCCAAGCAGTGCCTGCGCAATCCCCACCCTCTGCTTATAACCCTTTGACAGTGTGGCGATGCGACGGTTACGCACATGGGTGATACCGGTTCTCTCAAGAACCTCGTCGATCTGTGCGGATAACTCGGCGCCCCGAAGTCCTTTCGCCTCTCCGACAAATCTCAGATATTCTGCCGGGGATTCGTTCATGTACAGTGGCGGATGCTCCGGCAGATAGCCGATCCGTCTTTTGGCTGCATTCGGTTCCTCAAAAATGTCATGTCCGTCAATGAGAACCTTTCCTTCCGTGGCTGAGAGGCAGCCCGTGATGATGTTCATCGTCGTAGATTTTCCGGCACCATTGGGTCCTAAGAAGCCATACACATGCCCTTCGGTGATGTCGAAGGAAATGTCGTCCACAGCAAGGTGCTCGCCGTAGTACTTTGTCAGGTGTTCTATAGAAATCATCGTATCCCTCCTTATCGTGATATCTAATTCAGGAAAAAGATAGCACTCTTTGCTGAAGGAACGCTGAAAAAAGCGGATGCCAGCGCATCCGCTTTCAAGAATTTGCTTGGCAAATTCTTGATTAACACCCGCCGCGTTACAGCAATGTCCTGCTACGAAAAAAGCGGATGCCAGATAGTGATCAGGTGCAAAAAAAACCGACTGCCGGGAAAGCAGTCGGTAGCTTATGCTTCTGTTATAGAGTGATGCAGCGGTTTCTCGCTGCGAGCAGGCGATCCATGGTGGCTTCCACAACGCTTCGCGGGCAGGCAAGATTGAGTCTCTCAAAGCCCTCTCCTGTCTTGCCAAAGACATATCCCTCGTCGGAGAAGATGAGTGCCTCCTTGACCATGAACTGTTCCAGTGCCTCCGGGGTCAGTCCCCAGGCGCTGAAATCATACCATTGCAGGTAGGTTCCCTCTAATGGAAACGCCTTAATCTCAGGCATATGCTCCTTTAAGAACGCCTCGACGTATTTTGCATTGCTGTCAATGACATCTATACATTCCTCCAGCCATGCCTCACATCTGGTGTATGCAAGCCGACAGGCTTCATAGCCCAGAATGTTTAACATCAGGCGAAAGCTCTTCTCGCGCTGCCCGACAAATGCCTTTCGGCGCTCCGGGCACTCTATGATAATTGAGGAGGTCTGCATGCCGGCAAGGTTGAAGCTCTTGCTGGGCGCCGTGCACACCGCCATATGAAGTCCGGCATCCGGGCGAAGCGTCGCCATGACCGTATGCTTATAGCCGGGCATGATCAAATCGTGATGAATCTCATCGTCAATAATGTAGACGTCATTTTCGATGCAGATCGTAAGAATCTTCTCCAGCTCCTCCTTTGTCCACACACGACCAACCGGGTTGTGCGGATTACAGAAGATCATGAGCTTCGTGGAGGGCTCTTTGGCGGCTGCCTCGATACCGTCATAATCCAGCTCATAGCCATGCTCCGTCAACAAAAGCGGCACATCCACCACTTTTCTGTTATTCGCCAGAATAGATGCTGCAAACGGGTAATACACAGGTGAGGTAATGAGAATACCGTCCCCTTCCTCGGAATTACAGCGAATCAGATCGCCGATTGCAGGAACAACGCCGTCGGAAATGGCAATCCATTCCTTTTTAATCTCATAATCATGGCGTCTCTTCATCCAGTCGACTACTGCGTCATAAAACCCATCCGTTCCCGCGGTATAGCCAAGCACCATATGGTCGATAAATTCCTTGAGTCCCTCCCTGATCTCGGGTGCATTGTAGAATTCCATGTCCGCCGTCGAGAGGGGAATGATTCCGTCCGGAACGTCGGGGTTTCTCTCAAACATATCCGCATATTTAAAGGAACCGACATTTTTTCTGTCCGGCACTGATGTGAAATCGTATGGCATAGGTTGGCCTCCAATCAAGCTCTTTCTTTACACTACTCTATTACAGGAAGGATTTCAAGAATCTCCTTCATGCACTCGATAAAGTATTCGTTGTCCTCTTTCGTACTTACCGATACTCTGTTGAGCATGGGGTTATTGATCAGAATGCCTCGCTCGATCAGCATCTCTCTGACCTTCGTATAATCCCTGTGTGCGTCAAACAGGATGAAGTTCGTGTGGCTCGGATATACCGTGACGCCAAGCTTCGTCAGCTCGTCCTGGATATAGGTTCTGCCGGCGATGATCTTCGCACAGGCTTCCTTATAATATTCCTGCTCCTTGAGTGCCTGAATCGCTGCGTACATACCGGGGCGGTTGAGACTGCTGCCGGGAACCGTGCGCATCTTCGCAATGATCTCTTCTGCCGCCATGGCATAACCGATTCGGACACCTGCCATGCCGTAATATTTGGAGAAGGTCTTCTGCACCACAATCGGTCGATCCGGCATCTTTTTAATAAGCGGATACATGGACTTCACCTCCGGGTCATCGGAGTACTCCAGATATGCCTCATCAAAAGCAATCACCACATTTTTCGGGATTTTCTCAATAAACGCAAGCAATTCCTTTTCCTTCAGGCACTGACCGGTCGGGTTGTTGGGATTGGTGACGATGATCATCTTTGTTTTGGGTGTGACCGCTTCTGCCAGTGCATCAAGGTCGTAGCCCTTATCTTCCTTTAACGGGACAATCACCGGAACCGCCATACGGATGGTTGCCATGTCGATAAACGCCGCAAACGTGGGACACATCAGCACTTCATCGCCCGGATTTAAGAAGGTTCCTCCCAGCTTCTCGATCATTGCAGAGGAGCCTGCGCCACAATCAAAGTTGTCAGGAGTAAGACCTCCTCCATAAAACTCGGCAAGCGCTTGCTTTAAGGGACCTCCGCCGAAATCGCCATAGAGATTTCCGTGCTTTGCCTCCTCCTCGTATACCTTGAGAACGCCGGGAGCCATACCATAGACATTTTCATTTAAGCCCATGCGGCGCAGCTTATTGATGTCCATCGTAAAGTTGCTGCTGGCTCTTTTTGACTGGGGTTTCTTGATGACTGCTTCACTTAAAATACTGTTCAGATCCATGGTTTTGTCCTCTCTCTTCTATATTATAGTGTGTTGCAAATGTCACTTAACTCACAACGCTGGTCGGATGTCCGTCTCTCCAGTTCTTGAAATTCTGTGCCGCGATGCGGATCGTGCGGTATCTCGTCTCCTCCGGTGCCCATGCAATGTGTGGGGTAATCACCGCATTCGGACAATCCATCAGAGGGATGTAGTGGTCTAAGGGTTCATCACATACGACGTCAAGCCCTGCCGCGTACACTTTGCCGCTGTTTAGGGCATCCACCAGATCCGGCTCGTTGATGATGACGCCTCTTGCCGTGTTGATCAGAATGACGCCATCCTTCATCTTTGCAATCGATTCCTTGTTGATCATTCCTGCTGTCTCGTCCGTAGCAGGACAGTGAATCGAAATCACATCACTTCTCTCATAGAGCTCGTCCAGAGAAACCTGCTCGATAAAATCGTATTCGGGACCGGTTTTTTTGTGTCTGGAATAGGCGATGACCTTCATGCCAAAACCGGCTGCCATTCTCGCCATCCATAAACCGATTGCGCCAAGTCCGAGGATTCCTATCGTCTTTTCGTACAGCTCAATCTGTCTGCCCTGTACGCGGACGCCGCCCGGAAGTCCGGTGACATGGCCTTCTCTCACCGCTTCCTTATAGGCTTCTGCCTCCCGTCTGACATCGTGGCAGATATCAAGGAGCAGTGCCATCGCAAACTGAGCAATCGTCATATCTCCGTAAATTGTGTTGGTGAATGTCACACCATATTTATGCGCCGCCTCCCTGTCAATCTTGCCAAAGCCATGGGCAAAGGAAGCAAGATATTTTAGCTTCGGGTGCGCCTTAAAAAAGTCTTCATTATAATAACCATCCCGAATCCATACTCCGAGAAGCGCATCGGCATCCTCGGCAATGGCATCAAAATTCTCATAGGTAAAGCCTTCTTTATAAATGACCTCCAGATCCGGGCAGTCGGCAAACTGCTCCTTCCAGCAGGCAAGCAATGCCTCTCTGGAGGGGGAGCCTCCAATCGGGTTCCCCTGACAAACAACAACCTTCATCGAATCATCCTCTTTTCTACAAATCATCTACGCCCTGGAGCGCATCATAGCCGGTCTCGCCGGTACGAACCTTCACCGAATCCCTGAGGTCATAGATGAAGATCTTTCCGTCTCCGATATGTCCGGTATAGAGGGACTGGCGTGCTGCTCTCACAACGTCCTCCACAGGAACCTTGGCTACAACAATCTCTACCTTCACCTTAGGCAGCAGATTCATGTCGACCGCAGAGCCTCTGTAGTATTCTGTCGCACCCTTCTGTACACCACAGCCGAGTACCTGGGAAACCGTCATGCCGGTGACCCCGATTGCGTTCATCGCTTCCTTGAATTTTTCGAAACGGGACTGCTTCATGATAACTTCGACCTTGGTGATAACGCCGCCCTTTGCATCGAATGCTTCCTTCTCTGCACGGCTTACCGGGATTGCTTCATCCACCGGAATGTTTTTCACAGGCTTCTTCACGCCAAGCACGTTATCAACATGTCCTGTGAGACTGTCGGTGTGGAAATTGGGAAGAAAGTCTGCATATGCATTGGCAAGTCCGTGCTCTGTGGAGTCGAGTCCTTCGATCTCCTCCCGCTCGGAAACACGAAGTCCGACGGTCTTATCGATCAGGAAGAATACGAGAAGCATCGATAACGTCACCCAGAGGATTACGACTGCCACACCGAGAAGCTGAATCAGGAAAAAGTGTGTTCCTTTTCCATAGAACAGGCCCTGCGTGGTCGAGAAGAATCCTGTCAGTATGGTTCCCAGTGCTCCGCATACGCCGTGTACGCTGATTGCGCCAACCGGGTCGTCAATTTTTAACCTGTGATCAATAAACTCTGTTGCAAGAACCACTGCGATTCCTGCGATCACGCCGATACAGGCTGCTCCGAAGGGGGATACCTGATCGCAGCCTGCCGTGATGGCAACGAGACCTGCCAACGCACCGTTTAAGGTCATGGAAACATCGGGTTTTTTATAACGAATCCATGTAAAGAGCATGGTCGTCACAACCGCCACGGTTGCTGCCATGTTGGTGTTCATGAAGATAATTCCGGCCGCCTCGATCGCATCACCCTCCATGGACAGGGTGGAGCAGGCATTGAAGCCAAACCATGCAAACCAGAGAATGAATACGCCGAGAGCACCGATCGTGATGTTATGTCCAAGAATCGCCTTGGGGGTGCCGTCCTTGCCATACTTACCGATACGGGGTCCAAGCATCCAGGCCCCGATGACTGCTGCCGCACCGCCGACAAGATGTACTGCCGTGGAGCCTGCAAAGTCGTGGAAGCCAAGCTGTGCAAGGAAGCCGCCGCCCCAGATCCAGTGTCCGGAGACCGGATAGATAAAAAGTGAAATCACTGCGGAATAGATGCAATAAGCAGAGAATTTTGTTCTCTCTGCCATCGCCCCGGATACGATGGTCGCGCTCGTGGCACAGAATACGGTTTGAAACGCAACAAATGCCCAGAGGGGAACACCGGCGGGAAGTACGGCATCATAGTTTCCGTGAATAAAGAAGTCGACGCCTCCAAACACAAGACCTGATGAGCCAAACATAAAGCCAAAGCCGAGGAACCAGTAAAGAGGAGTTCCGATGCTTAAGTCAATCAGATTCTTCATAATGATGTTACCGGAGTTCTTGGCTCTGGTAAAACCGGCCTCTACCATCGCAAAACCGGCCTGCATAAAGAATACTAAGGCTGCACCGAGCAGCACCCATATTGTATTTACTGCTGACATATTTTTACCCCTTTCGTTGTACTATGAGTATTTCTATCAAGCATTGGTATTGATGATACGATTCAAAAATTCCTTCGTGCGCGCTTCCTGCGGATGAACAAGAATCTCCTCGGGAGGCCCCTGTTCCACAATCTTGCCGCCCTCCATGAAGATAACTCTGGACGCCACCTCCTTGGCGAAGGCGATTTCGTGGGTAACTACGATCATCGTGATTCCGGTCTGCGCAACGGCCTTGATCGTCTGAAGCACCTCTCCGACAAGCTCGGGATCGAGCGCCGAGGTAGGTTCATCAAAGAGAATGACATCCGGATTGAGAATCAGTGCCCGCGCAATTCCTGCACGCTGCTGCTGTCCGCCGGAGAGCTGTGACGGATAGAAATGCAGTCTGTCCTCACCGAGTCCAACCTTGGCGAGAATCTCTATGGCAGCCTTCTCGGCATCCTTTTTGTTGTACTTCTTCACGGTAACGAGAGCTTCCATCACGTTCTCTAAAATCGTCTTGTTGGCAAACAGATTATAGTTCTGAAATACCATCGCTGTTTTTCTTCTAAGCTCGATGATCTCCGATTTTCTGTGTTTCTTGCAGTCTACCTTAAAGCCGCTGACGCTGACGCTTCCTTCGTCGGCTGCATCCAGAAAGTTGATGGTGCGAAGAAGAGTGGTTTTTCCCGAACCGGAGGGTCCGAGGATTACGACAACCTCACCTTCCTCAATGCTCATGTCCACTCCCTTAAGGATGTGGTTATCGCCAAATGATTTGTGAATATTGGTCAATTCCACTTTTGCCATATTCGTTCTCCTTTCTATGGTTCCTCATCTTACGCTGTTGCTACGCCACGGAACCTCTTAAGAGAGTTCTCAGCGACATTAAATACTTTATTAAAGATAATACTGATCACCTCGTAGATCACGGTGGTCATGATGTACGCTTCAATGTAGTTTAGCTTCGGCAGTGCAAGCAGCTGTGCCGTAGCCGTAATCTCATAGACACCGACGTAGTAAGCAAGGCTGGTTCCCTTTACGAGTCCGACAAATAGTCCGCCAAGGTTCGGTACTGCCACAGCAAACGCCTGCGGAAGAATGATACGGATCATTGCCTGTGTCTTCGTCATTCCGACGGAATACGCTGCCTCAAGCTGACCTTCGTCGACGGAACCGAGCGCTGAGCGGAAGATCTCCGAGGAGTAGGCCGCCTGGTCTAACACCAGTGCTGTTATGGCGTAGAGAATAGCGGGAACACCGGATACGTCAATCTCCCGTCCGATGCTTAAGCCATAGCTGTAAATCATCGTAGGCAGTGCATAATATGCTATGTAAAGCAAAATGACGAGCGGAACACCTCTCATAAAAGAGACGAACACAGCAAGAACCTGAGAGATTCCCGGTGTTTTTGCTCTGCGGATGAGTGCGATGAACAGACCTAAGATCCAGCCTACGGCTGTCGCTGCCACCGCCATGAAAAATGTGACCGGAATCGCTTTGATGATTTCCGGCAAAGCCTGTAGCATAAACGGAAAATCCATAATTGCCTCCTTTTTGTGTGTTGCCACACCGGTTTATTTTGCGGTGGCCTGTTTGCGGCCTCTGGTGTAAATGTTCTCTGTGAATTTTGTCACCCTCTCGAGGATCAGAACGCACAGCCAGAAAATAATTCCGCAAGCAATATATACCTCAAGTCTGTTGGAGCCGTAGCTTGCCGAAGAGATGGCTCTGCCTTTGCCCAGGAGATCTATGACACCTACCGTGAAGGCAAGTGATGTTTCCTTAAACATCATAATGATGTTGTTTCCTAATGTCGGTATTGCAATGCCGAACGCCTGGGGGAAAATGATTCTGCGAAACGCTGTCCGAAATGTCATTCCCACGCTGTATGCGGCCTCCAGCTGTCCCTTATTCACAGCCAGATAGGATGCCCTCATCATCTCTGCCATATTGGCCGATGTGCTTAAGGACAAGGTTGCAATAATATAGGTGATGGTGCTTATTCCCTGCATGTTGATCCCAATTCGTTTCATAACCTGGGGAAGTCCGAGATATAGCAGGAAAATCAGAATCAGCGTCGGAATACCACGCATAAATGCGATATATCCTTTGGCAATTCCAGCTATCGCTTTGTTCTTGCTCAGGGATCCAACCGATACCAGTGCACCGATCAAAAGTGAAAAAATAACACTTTCTACTGTGATTCGGATGGTCACAGGAAACGCGGTCATCAGTTTGGGAAAATAACTTGGTATCGCTGCTAAATTCATAGGCTTCCTCTCTCTTTCCAAAATAGAAATACTGACAGGGAAGCCCTCTGCTTCATCCTGTCAGTACCTCTTTGTACTTCATTCTTATTTCGGGTCTGTTCCTTTGCCTGTACGATTCGCTGTTCTCTTATTCAGCGGTAATCTGAATCATATCGGCATAAAGGGAAAAGACGTCTTCATCATACCATTTCTTTGAAAGCTCAGATAAGGTGCCGTCCTTTAGCATCTCTACCAATGTATCGTTGACTGCCTTACAGAGCTCTGCCTCATCCTGCGGGAACATGATGTAGGTATCCTCACACATAACAACATCGGTGATAACGAGGTTGTCGATATCAAGGTCATTCATTACACTTGCGAAGGTTGCGCTGTAGGTCAGGGAAGCATCTACCTGTCCGTTGGAAACCTTTTTGTAGCCATCGGCTGTGGTCTGGTCGGATACGGCATTGATAACGACCTCTGCTCCGGGATGTGCGTCATTGTAAGCAAGAAGCATCTGATACTCATAAGCACTCGGGTTCTGGTCAAGGCTCTTACCTGCCATGTCTGCCATGGAAGTGATTCCGGAGTCATCTCTTACAGCAAGCACCATCGGGCTTAAACAATAATACTGATCCGGGAACAGGTACTTTTCTTTTCTGGCATCTGATTTTACAAGCTCATGTGCCAGCATATCCAGAGACCCGGAATCGAGTGAAACAATCAGAGTGGAGAAATCCATTGCCTGAATATCGAATTCGTACTGCTCGAGTCTCTTGTCCAGTTCCTTAAGCACATCGATGTCGTAACCGATTACTTCTCCATTGTCATCCAGATAACAGAAGGGAGCTGCTCCGTTTCCTGTTCCGACCTTGACTACACGAACACCACTGTCAGCCTTTGCGTCTCCGCAGCCTGTCAGTACTGTAGCTGCCATTGCCATTACCATCGCGATACTCATTACCTTGCTGCTTAATCTTTTCATA
>CALZEZ010000023.1 GCA_945643825.1 uncultured Lachnospiraceae bacterium | reverse complement strand
ACAACGAGCAATGATTACATCATAGAGAGCAGTAAGCGTGAGGACATTATTGAACGCATTAAGAAGCTGGCAGCAGCCTATGTACCGGAATGGCAGTTTGATGAAGACAATCCGGATATCGGCTCTGTTATTGCGCTGTTGTTTGCGGATGAAATGATGGAGAATATCAGGCGCTATAACACTCTCTTAGAACGCGACTATGTAGAATTGATGAATATGCTCGGCATATCCTTAAAGCCGGCATATCCGGCGCATAGTATTGTGCTGCTGCAGCTTGCGTCTGATACGATCCCCGGATTTATGCTGCGAAAGGGCAGTAAGCTTCTGGGTGGACCAGAGGAGGATGCAAATCTGGTCTTTGAGACCGCACATAACGTCTATATCACAGAGTCCAAAATAAGTGCTGCCTTTATGGTATCCGGAAAGAATGGTAAGGTCATACCCCTTGTCGGGCAGTTTCCACCGATTGAATATGTCGGTTCACAGGGGATCGCAGAGGAATTAGAGGGCAAGGAGTTTTCGCTCTTTGACTTTTCCGGAGAGGGCTATGGAAAATACGGTGTACTCTTCTACCACAAGCATCTGTTTGATGTAGAGGATAATGACATTATGATGGCGATTTCCTCAGCACCCGGTCTGGTACAGGACATTGCAGAGGGCAGATATCGTCTGAGCTATTATGGAGAAGATGGCTTTGAAGAGGTGGATGCCATAAAGCAAGTGGACGAGAGGCGTCTTGTTTTTCGAAAGAGTGGCAAATGCGTCAAGATAAATGAGAAGGGAGAAGACTATTCCGTACTTTTGCTTGAACCCTTAGAGATACCGGAGAAAAGTGTGCTGGTAGAGGATGTAAGCTTTTCCTCCTCAGGAGAGGGAAGTAGTCCGGATATGATATTTAACGGGACAATAGAGCTGGATTCACAGCAGTTTATGCCGTTTGGAGAGACCCTTTCCCTGTACGAGGAGCTTTATATCGGTCAGGACGAATACTTCTGCAAACCGGGGGCTCGAGTGACAGTAGACTTTTTCCTGGATTTTGATACACACCTGGTTTCTGTGCCGGTTGCACAGGAGGAAGCAGAGCTAAAGGTAATTAAGAAGAAACCAAAGAAGGATGCGCGCGGTGCAGCTGCGGAAATCTTTGTTGGTGAAGTTTCTATTGAATATTTCAACGGAACCGGATGGCGAAAGCTGAAATTGGATGCACCGATGCAGCAGATGTTCTCCTTTGATAAACCGGGACGGTGTGAGCTGAGCTTTGTATGTCCGGCGGACTGGCGAGCGGTTGAGATTGGAGGATATGCAGGGAGAAGCATACGTATCCAGATCATCCGCTGCGATAATTGCTATTATCAGCCGGCAATCCACCATTATCCTGTTATGCGGGACATGAAGATTCGCTATACCTATGAGAATCATTATGACAAGCCGGCTCGGATTATAAGCTTTCAGGGAAGTGCGAAAAGAGATTTGACCATGATGGTGGAAGACGACTCCATGATTCCACTGTTTACCATGAGCAGTTATCAGGATACTGCACTGTATCTGGGTTTTGATAAGAAGCTGGAGAATGGTCCGATCAGTGTGATGGTTCGGGCGAAGGAATGTGAGGGCTATCAGCAGGGAAGGCTGTGCTTCTCCTATTCCACACGAGATGGATTTTCCAGACTGAAGCTGTCGGATCACACGGACGGACTTAGTCATACCGGCACGATTCTCTTTATGCCGCCCTCTGATATGGCAAAACGTACGCTTGAGGGGCAGGAGGCCTACTGGATTAGAATATCGGATGAGAAGCAGGGCGATAATCCGGGAAAGAGACCGATGCTTTACGACTTCAGCGTGAACGCTGTCGAGGTTGATAACGTAGATACAATGGGCGAGGAAGATTATTATATCGATACCTTTGGACCCGATATGAAATTTGCTCTGAATGCACAGAATATTTTGTCGTTGGATCTCTGGGTAAACGAGAAGGATCTCTTTTCTGAGAGTGAGATAAAGCGGATGCTAAAGGAAGATCCGGAGAATACACGTGCAGAGTATTCCTTCCTTGGAGAGATTGAAGAGTTCTATGTGAAATGGCAGGAGGTTGACAATTTTGACTGTTCCAAAGCCGGAGACCGCCACTATGTCATTGACCGTATGAATTCGACGATTCTTTTCGGAGACGGTGTTCATGTTCAGATCCCTCGTAACACGACAGGGATTGCATTCAAAATCGTGATGCGCAGATGCGATGGCGAGCAGGCAAACCTTGGTGAGGGAATGGTAACCGGAACAAGAGGCAGTCTGATGTTTGTCGATAGAATTACAAACCCGGTTCAGGCATACGGTGGTATGAATATGGAATCGGTGGAAGAAGCACTGTGCAGAGGAACCGGCGTACTGAATTCCCGCAACAGATTAGTATCCGTTCAGGATTATGAACGGGAGACGCTTAACTTCTCAGGACAGATTGTTCAGGCGAAGGCGATAGTCGGAAGGAAAAAGGATGGCAGCTTTGTGCCGGGAGCAATCACATTGGTACTTCTGATGCAGGATTACATGGACGGAGAGAGCTCCTTCTTACAGATGCGACAGAGACTCCGGGAGCATCTGCTTCCGAAGTGCGAATTGTCAACAGCGGGCAATGAACTTGAGATCGTAGCACCTCTTTTTGTGGAGATTTGTGTGGAGGCCTGGGTGCAGACGATTCATGCAGATGATACCTTTGAGGTACAGCAGGAATTGAGTCGTGTCCTGAGTGAGTATCTGGATCCGCTCACAAACACGGGCTGGGATATAGGACGTATGGTTACCATGGCACAGATTAAGCTTCGTCTGAACATGGAAAAGGGAAAAGCACTTTTACATAGGCTGATGGTGACAGCGCGCTATGAGGACGAAGCCGGATATCATGAAACCGATTTGGAGAAATTAGCAGGAAATCCGTATGTGCTGGTAACAAGTGGTACACACAAAATACATTTTGAACAAAGTCATTAGGAGAAAATATGTTAAATTCAAAAAGTATTCCGGGAAAAACGCATGATCAGCTGATGGAAGAGAATCTGTCTAAGATTCCGATTTATTCCGACGAGTGGACCAATTTCAATCCGTCTGACCCCGGAATCACAATATTGGAAAATTTGTCGGCCTTTGCGGTTCTGCAGCAGGAACAGATGGATCAGATTCCGGAGTCGGTGCGGGCAAAGCTCCTTTCGCTCCTTGGCTATAAGCCACAGAAGGGCAGAGGAGCAAAGGTATATCTTGAACCGCATGGTGTGAAAGAAAACTTTGTTATTCCCGCAGATCAGCGATTTATGGTCGGAGATATCAGCTTTGAAACAACACTCGAACGGGAGATGACGGCTTGTCGTGTGATCGGAATCTATGGGAGAGATGAGAAGGGACTGCACGATTACAGCTTTGTGCTAAATAAGGATCTGAAAATAGCGGCACCGATTTTTCAAAAGGAACCAAAAGTCGGAATGGAACTCTATTTGGTGATGGATCGTCCGCTTGAACCAGGAGAACAGGGAATTCTGTATGCGAAAGTAGATGATCGCTATCATCGAAATCCTTTCTCCGGGGAGATGGAGCAGCTTTTTGGGGAACTGGAGTGGAGCTGTTATACACAGGATGGCTTTGTGCCGATGCAGGTTGAGGATGAAACCAGAGGCTTTTTGACAGATGGGCTGATCTGCTTCACACAACCGGAGCTTATTCCTGCCAGATACGAGGAGGATATGATCTCGGGTTACGTGTGGCGTGCGGTAGTAAAGCGTGCAGATTATGATGTGAAACCATCACTGCAGTATCTGACAGGTTTTCTTTTTCCGGTGATTCAGAAACAGACACTGGTTATTACCCATTCGTTTCAGAAAGCCGCGGAGGTATCCTTAAACTGTGCCATGCTGGAGGAGGGCTATGTGCGTGTTTTCTGCAAGGAGCAGAAAGGATCCTCGTACCATTTGTATGAAGAATGCTTAGGTGAAGCAGAACATGGCAGATTCTATCGGAAAAGAAAGAAAGCCTTCGGATCGTATGACTTTGTTTTTGACAGACAGCTTTTCGGTTATGGACCGGAACACGTGCGAAATGCAGTCAAGATCGTGATATATAACGAAGAGATGATGCGCAAATATGAACTGGGAGAGATTTACGGGTATGACAACCAGGAAATCAAGCTGCCCAAGGAGCATATTGTGACGGATACCTTTTCTCTGATTGCAGAGAGAACTGCGCAGGATGGCAGTAAGATTTACGATTTTGTCAAACCGGGCAGGATGGGAGAACAGGAGCTTTCCTATTATCTGTATGAAAATGAAGGCAGGATTGTTATTTTGGATGCCGGTGACTATGTCGGGGCAAAATTGTATCTGGCTTCTATTGCGGTAACTCTTGGCGAAGAGGGAAACGTTCGCGCAGGCAATGAATTTATCCCGAATGGATACCGGGAAAGTATTTATTTTACGAATCCGGTAGCAGGAAGCGGAGGACGATTTCAGGAAACCCTCGAGGATGTCAGAAAACGATTTGTTGAGGATATGAATACTCCGTATACGGCGGTTCTAGAGAGTGATTATGAGGCTTTGGTGCGTAAGGTTCCGGGGCTTTGCATAGCGAAGGCGCATGCATGGCTCGATGAACGCAACGGAGAGGTGCAGATAGCAGTATTGCCGGGGATGCCTGGAAAATTCCCGGTTCTTTCACCAATCTATCGCAGAGAGATAGAGAAGTGGCTGGAGGATCGAAGACTGCTATCGACGCGGGTTTGCGTAAGGCAGCCTGTTTATCAGGCTGTTGTGACAAGCGGCACAATTTATGTCAAACCACATTATGAGAACTGCAGGCAGCAGATTGAGCAGGTGATAAAAAGGGAGCTTGATTATGTGCATGGCGATCAGAATTTTGGTCAGGTATTGCACTTTGACAAGCTGTTTCATGCAGTAGAGGCATTAGAATGCGTCGGATATCTTTCCGAGTTTAGTATTGCTGCAGAGGGTAACACTTATGCAGTGTCTGAGGGAGCAGATATCCGTCCGGATCAGAATTGTCTGCTCTATCCGGGCAATATCAGACTGGAAATTATTGATATGCTGGACGAAGGACGATAAAGAGGTTTTGTGAAAGGCGTGTATTACTATGGCAGGGATACGTTATTCAATAAAAGCTAACAGATTAAAAGAGACGAAGCTCATGGGAATGGAGCTTGCATCCGATGCTGAAATTGTCTCCATTGGAGAAGGTGACCATTATGCATTATTGCCGGTGATAGACAGTGGTGTGGAGGATTGTCCATGGGGTAGACTTCGGTTTGAATTGCAGCTGCCTGAGAACTGTGTATGCTATCTGTATATCGCATCCGCCAATGAGAAGGACAGATGGGATGAGGCGCTTTTGCAACAGAATGGTTTGTTTGAGAAGAAGAAGGTAATGCAGCAGATGCGTGGGCTTCGCTTTATCAACAAAGAGGATGTTCTGTTGTATGAGACTACAGGAAGATATCTGTGGATTCTTTTTGAAGTGATTGGGGAAGGCGTATCGATCGGTCAAATCCGCGTGGAGGCACCCGGTGACAATTTCATGCAGACCTTTCCGGAGGTTTATCGGGAGAAGAACAGCTTTTTCCATCGGTACCTTTCTCTATATTCCAGTATATACAATGACTTTCAGGAGAAGCTGGATGAGCGGGGGGAGCTTTTACCGATTGAAACAGCTCCGCTTCCACTTTTGGAGATATATGCAAAATGGTTTGGGATCGATGTAAACGGAGGCTTCCTTGGTGAGGAAGCGCTGCGGAGCCTTCTGAAGGAAGCCCCGGAGCTTCTTCGTAGAAAGGGTACGAAGTATTGCATCCGCAGAATATGTGAGCTGCTGATCGGGGAGACTCCGACAATTGCAGAGCGAAGCCTGATCGCACGCTATGTGCGAGGAGAGGAAAAAGGACAGATTGATCATTTGTATGGGGATAGTCCCTATGATGTAACGCTTTTGTTAGAACACTATGTGGAGGAGAAGAAGAAAGGGCAGCTTTTACATCTTCTTTCTCAGTTTAAGCCGGTTCGGACAAGACTTCACATTGTATTCTTAGAGCCGGTTGGCATGCTGGATGAGCACAGCTATCTGGATCAGAATGCAGTGATTTTCACGCAGCAGGAGGGCTCTCTTGACATGGAGCAGACCCCGGATGGCACGATTATTTTACAATGACGGAGAGTGAGGAAAAGAGAGATGAATATTATTTCAACAGATTGTGAAACCCATATCAGACTAATGGTGGATGGCAGAGTGGATACCAATACCAGTCCGCAATTACAGGCGGCGATTCTGGCTGCATTTCAGAAAAAGAAGGATGTAGTGGTAGACTTTTTGAATGTGAAATACATATCCAGTGCTGGTCTTCGGGCATTATTGATCGGGCAGAAGACAGCTGCTTCCAAGAGGGGAAGCATGAAGCTTACGAATGTATCCAGTCTCGTGCAGGAGATTCTGGACATGTCCGGATTTTCTCAGATTCTTGTCATAGAATGAGCATGGCATGATACAGTTTGAGAATGTTTCAAAAAGATATGCGGATACCGGAGAAGAGGCATTGTCTCATGTGAGCTTTCACCTTTTACCGGGAGAGATGGCTTTTATTCTGGGAGAGAGCGGTTCAGGCAAGACGACGTTACTTCGCCTGCTGCTCAAGGAATTGACTGCCGAGGAGGGTACTATCCGGATCAATGGACAGGATATCAGCAGAATAAAGAGAGGAGAAATCCCGGCATATCGAAGGAGAATCGGTTATGTTTTTCAGGATTTCAGGCTTCTTCGGAATGCGGACGTATATGAAAATGTAGCAATTGCGAGGAGAATCGCCGGCGCAAAGGAGAGAGACATTCGTGTGCAGGTGACTATGGCACTCAGAATGGTTGGGCTGGAGCAGGATTATTACAGGCCCGTAACAGAGCTCTCCGGCGGCGAACAACAGAAGGTATGTATCGCAAGAGCGATTGTGTCAAACCCCTGTTGCATTCTTGCGGATGAACCAACCGGAAACCTGGATCCGCGACAGGCGCGGGAGATTATGCTGTTATTCGAACGAATTCATGACCATGGGGTCACAACTCTGATCGCGACACATGACAGGCAGGCGATAAGGGATATGGATTACAGGCATCTGTATCTGTCACAGGGCAGACTACAAAGTGGAGAATAGATATGGAAACGATTAGGAAGGAATTACAGCTACAGGCAAAAACAGGAGAGCTTGACACTCTCCTTGGAATTCTTGAGGCAGATTTGGACGAGGCAGGATGTCCGGTGGACAAACAAATGGCAATCGGTATCTGTGCGGAGGAGATATTTGTCAATATTGCAAATTATGCCTATGAACAGGAGGAAGGCTTCGCCTGGATATCGGAGACCGTAGAAGACAATAAGATTTCATTATGCTTCAGGGACAGCGGTAAGCCGTATGATCCGTTAGCACGGGAGGATCCGGACACAACTCTGTCGGCGGAGGAGAGACAGATTGGCGGGCTGGGCGTATTCATGGTGAAGAAGATGTCAGATAGCGTTACCTATGAGTATAAAGAGGGAAAAAACTGTCTGGCGATGGTTTTTTCATGGTAAGCAGATAATCCGCTTGAACGGGAAAGAAGCGTGGAGGATAGAAGATGAGCAAGAGGAACAGATTTCGCGAGGAATTGTCAGAGGTACCATTCGAGAGCTATGAAGAATACATGGACTACATTTTTGCCTGTGTGAATGTACGACTGACCGACTACATCGAAAATCTGATGGGAAAATACGCAACAGGGCAGGGGCAGTATAAGAATATCATGTATCCGGATATTGAGATTGCCTATAATCTGTGTAATGATAACGTGCTTCTTTTTTCAGGAAAGGATCTGCTTGACGAAGACGAAGTGAACGAAGGGACTCCTTTGGAGGAGACCTTTTCCGGACTGGATGATGAGCTGCAGGATCTGTTAGGCGCTTTCAGCGAGGAAACGCAGGATGCGGACGAGGAAGAAGCAGAGGACGAAGAGGAGATGGAAAGTGTTGAGGAGATGCTTTCCTTTATCGACCATAGAATTGCTGTGTCGGATGCAGAGAATTACGCCTTTTACAAACTCTGTAAGAAACTGAAAACAGACCATTTTACAACGTTTGCGCTTGCTGCGGCACTGTTGTCTTCCACACAGACCAGCTATGCTTCGGTTTACCAGATTGTCAATGAGAATGGTTCCCTGACGGCACCTACTGTTGAATCTGCGGCGAGACTGTATTTTGGTAAGGATTTCTCGATAACAAAGGCTTCCTCCGCGATGTCGGCATGTCTGGAGGCACTGCTTCCGGTTATGGATCTCAGAGTGAATTCCAATATGCCTTTTTCCACTGTTTTAACTCCGGATAAGCGCATTATCGATTTCCTTTTCGGCGTAAACCCGCTTCGTCTTGATGAGAATTACCAACGCTTTTTCCGTATGCTCACGGATGAGAAGGAATTGGATCCTATTATGGCCAATGACACACAGCTTGAGGCAATGAAGGTTTCCTATGAGCAGGGCGTACGGATCTTCAGTTGGTTTGGAGACGAAGGAAGCGGACGCAGGTTTTTTATCAAGCATTTTTGTAAGCAGAAGAGCATTCGTGCGATTACAATGAATTGTAAGAAGCTGTTTGCCTACGATTTTTCTTTTGTGGAAAAGGCTCTCTGGGCGGTAAGAAGAGAATGTATATTTACGGATTCCTGCTGCTGTCTCAACGAGCTGGACTATAGAGAGGATGAGAAAGAAAAATATTTAGGCTATATGGATCTGGCAATCTCCAAGCTTCAGGAGCATGATATTCTGATCTTTACGATGAGCCGGGACAAGCTGCCGCTTAAGAGTGTTACTGATCAGGATTTTACGGAGCTTGAGCTTCCGACACCCGGCAACCAGGAAAGAGAGAATTGCTGGCGGTATTTCTCACAGGACTATAGTCTGGATAAGGATGTGGAGCTGCCGGAGATGGCAACCAAATTCCTCTTTACTCCCGGTAAGATCAAATCGGCACTTAAGCAGGCCA
Organism: uncultured Lachnospiraceae bacterium; assembly: GCA_945643825.1. Classification (GTDB taxonomy): domain Bacteria; phylum Bacillota; class Clostridia; order Lachnospirales; family Lachnospiraceae; genus UMGS2037. The sequence continues at coordinate 2,533 of CALZEZ010000023.1, read as the reverse complement.
AGAGCTTTTCCTTGATGAATCATGAGATCCTGATCTCAAGGGCCAAGCTGTTTGAGGGCTGTTATAATCAGATGAGCTCGGAGCTGACCCAGAAGGCAACGAAGGTCAAGGCCAATTTCGGCTTTGAAGATATCGTTATGAATGCCAGTCAGAGAGAGACCTTAGAGCATGCGATTGATCAGATGAATTTCCGAAAAAAGGTGTATGACAACTGGAATTATATTAAGAAATACCCTTATGGACGCGGACTTTCTGTCTTACTTTTCGGTGCTCCCGGTACCGGTAAATCCATGTGTGCGCAGGTTATTGCCCATGAGCTCAATCTGGAGCTGTATCGTGTAGACTTGTCAAAGGTTATCGATAAATATGTCGGTGAGACAGAGAAATCCATTTCCATGATCTTCCGAGAGGCAAAGAAATGTAACGTCGTATTGTTCTTTGATGAGTGTGATACCCTGTTTGCAAAGCGTTCGGATGATGGAGGCTCCAATCAGGCCTCCAACAATAACAAGACAGCGCTTCTGTTGCAGGAGGTGGAAGCCTACGATGGTGTCTCGGTACTGGCGACCAACTATAAACATAACATTGACCCGGCATTCTTCAGACGTATGAAATACATCGTGGAATTCCAGTTTCCGGATCCGGATACGAGAGAAATGCTGTGGCGAACAACGATACCGAAGGGAACACCTCTTGCAGACGATGTCGATATCCGTTTCCTTGCCGAGCGGTTCGAGTTCGTTGGAGGTAATATCAAGAACTGTATCTTAAATGCTGCTTTCCTTGCGGCAGCAGACGGAGAAGGCAAGGAGGTTGGCATGAAGCATTATCTGATGGCGATCAAATACGAGTTTGTAAAGACCGGTAAGGTATTTACGAAAGCAGATTTTGAACCCTATGCTTACATGGTTGGACTCGGCGAGCAGGAAGATGATTAGGAAGGGAGAAAAAGAGATGGAGTATATTAGTCGATTAAAGGACAGTCAGATAGCTGGGTATGCGCATATGATACCGCAGTGGCTCATAGAGAGCCCCAAGGAGGGGGCAGACGTTCAATTTTTTGGCATGGAGGACTTTGATATTCCATGTGGTGTTGCTGTCACCAGTGGCGAAGCAGGTGTGGTGACCTTACAGTATATTTATATTGCCAGAGAATACCGTAAGGCAGGACGTGGGTCAAGACTTCTGGCAGAGCTTCTGATGCGTGCCTATTATTCGGGAAATCACGAATTCCGTGTAAAATACATACCCGGAGAGTATCCGGAATTTGAGAAACTGCTGAGCGGCTATCCCTTTACCGGAGAGGAGGAGATGATTGGAAACTTCCGTTGCACACTGGAGGAGCTTTCGCGGATTAAGCAGTTTGTCGGTAAGAATGGCAATGTCCGGGCACTGGCAGACTGTACGGAAGAAGAGTTGCGCGGTCTCTATAAAGAAGTGGTTGAAAAGGAAGATGATTTTATCGATATTCCGATTAAGAAGAGAGATTATCTGACAAGCTGCAGTGCGGTTGCGCTGGAAGCGGGAAAGCCCTCCGGACTGCTGTTAGTACAGGAAAAAAGTGAAAAGGAAGTTAACGTTCCATTTCTTGTGAACTATTCAAAAAATATTCTGGCTCCAATCGAGATGTTTCGTTTTGCCGTTCAGACAGGTAGCAGGAAATATCCACCGGAAACGGTATGCAGCTTTGCGGTTGTCAATGAGACGCTGTTTCGTCTGTTGGAGAAGCTGGGAATTGAATCGGCAGGAAAACGCAGACGCTGCAGCTTGCCGCTATCGTATTTCGCTCAATATGAGAAAAAAGTTGAGAATTATGTAAATGGATTGACCAATCGGATCTAGGGGAAGGGAGATCATCGGGATGGATGATATGTTTCGTCTTAAACAGGATATGACAAAAGAACAGCTAAATCAGTTTGCGCAGGATCGTTTGCAGCGGCAGCAGATGACAGAGGAGTATTTGCAGCAAAGAGAAACCGCTGTCACGATGTCTTATGAGCAGCTTTCGGAGCGTTATGAAAAGCCTGCTCCGATGATGAAGAAGGTTGCGGATATGCCTGCGCTGCCTGAGGACGAGAAGGAGTCGAAGCAGAAGAGAAGAAAGAAGAGTCTGCTTAAGAAACAGGCGAAGGAGTTAAAGAAGCGCAAGCGGGAAGGGAATCCTGCGGGCAGCTTTTTCGAGCAGACAATCCGCGCGGATATGTTGACTCCGAAATATGTTATGGAAAACTATGCCACGATAAGGCAGCAGTTAGATAGCTGGAAGGAGCAGTTAGACGCTTTTGATGCCAATCCGGAGAGCGTGCAGGCATTATCCAGAGAGCAGCAGCTGAGACTAGTACCGATGTGGCAGATGTATAAGAATGCGGAACTGGCGTTTCGCTCGGCACTGGGAGCGCTTGGCATTACCTACAACGAGCAGGCATCCGCAGACAAAATGTTTGAGGTTGATCTGAGCGAGGAGGAAAAAGCCAATCATCTGGAGTTTAACAGGGTAATTCGTGAGAAAATAGAAAAAACATCCATTGACGAG
>CALZEZ010000022.1 GCA_945643825.1 uncultured Lachnospiraceae bacterium | reverse complement strand
TGCCGGATATCTCCTCACAGATCATGACATCATTTATTTCTCCGCGAAACACATCCATAACACTGCGAAGTGTCAGCTGATCCGACTGGTAAATCATCACTACCCCCTCTTATTCCTGTGGTTGTTCCTCTGTCACCTTTTTCTTAACAATTGCATATGCATAGGTGCAAATGAGCGGTTTGTCTGTGCAGTAGATACGAATCTCGTAAACTCCCTCTTTTGCCGGTGCCGTATAGATTCCGTCTGCTGATATCTCACCACTTCCCGGCTCGGTCAGCTCATATGCCACCGAACAAGGTTTCATGTTATTAAATTTAACCTGGAAGAAATAGTTCTCCTTCGCACCAAGCACAATCGTTGGTGTTACCGCTGAAATGCTCTGGTTCGGATTACTGTTAAATTCTTCATTGACATCCTCTCCTGCATAGCGGATTGCCACCCAACGATAGGTCAACACAAGCTGTTTGACATCCTGCAGCAGATGAAGGGCTACAACAAAGCTTCCCTTATCATTCAATACCTTAACCGCTGTCTCTGCAGCAACCGGTGCCTGTCCCGGAGCAAACAATGCCGGATTACCGAAAACGGTTGTCTTGGCATTTTTCCCAAGTACAGTGTCTTCCTCTAGATTCTCGTAGCCAACCTCAACATAGACATTTCCCTTACCAAGACCGTGCATGATCTCTCCAGAATAGCAGATATCACCACGTCTTGCATTCTCCCCAAGCGGAATCTCCACGATTCCGGTTTCAATTCGAGGAGCACCATAATCTCTATGCTCTCTTCCTTCACCGATACCGGTCACAGCAGCCTGCTGTAATCCGGAGTTTTCGTAGAATGGAAGCTTTTTGTTAAAATATTGCTCATACTCCTCACGAAGCTTTGCATCGCGCATCGTCAGAATATAGCTCTTTACCGATTTCTCTTCGATAGCCTCAATCAGATAAGCGGATTCCGTGCGGACAAGCTTCATATCAGCAAGACGAATCACTCCTGCCATACCGCCCATGAACCGGAACTCCATGCTGACCTTTCCTGTCTCTCTGGCAGCCAGTGCATTCGGATTCTCATCGATCACATTTATCTTCCACGAAAAGCCTCCACCGGGTGTCACATCCACACCATTCTGCATCGCTTTTACACTACCCGACTTAAGCATGATGCTGGTATCTGCCAGCTCCTCTGACTGAGCAAGCAGCCAATACTCTCTCGTGCATTTTCTGCCCTTCTCAAGAGAAACATTCTCCAGCAGAATCGTAACTTCCTGTTTTCCATCGATTGATGTAAGTGCCGGGGTCTGGAGTATTGCTTCATAATAAAGAGCATTTTTCTCATCGCTCAGCTTCTCAACCTCAACAACAGCCTTTACATAATAGCCGGCACAGATATTGGCGGGAATACGAAGGACAATACGATAATCCTGATTTTCAAACAGAACGCCGCCAGTGAAAAACTCTGTCTCCATTGCAAAGCCTGTGTCCACATCCTCCGTATCCTGTAAAAACAGTTCGTAGGTTTCTTCCATTCGGTTGTATTCGTATTCCTTCTGTCCTTCTCTATGATTCACTGCATAGACAGGCTGTCCTTCCTTCTCCTGGTAGCGCAGACACAGACTCGCCTGATTCGTGCGGAGATTCTCGAATCCATCGATAGCCGAAAGCTTCTTCACTATGGAGTTTTCAACGACAATTTCTCTTCCTGCATCGTCGATTGCCACACCACTTTCAATCATAATCGACAAATCGTCCAGGCTGATCACACTTAAGCCACACACGATTCCGCTTCCGCCCAACATCTGATTGACAAATCTGCGCTTATTGTTCAGATAAAGCTGCTCTGCCTCAAAATCGGCTGAGGTCAGCATTTTTCCTTTATAGTATCTGTTTCTGCTAAATGGAAGCAATTCACTGTTTTTCACTGGTTCTCCCTCTCTTTCCCTACTTTGTTATCCGTTCTATTTGCCGTACAGCGTGCTCTTTTCACGTGTCACCCATAATATAGACAAATTATAACATATTATTTCGAACCCAAATTAAAGATATGTTAAAATTTGTCTGTTTTGGGAAGGGACATATAGACTCCCATTCCATTTCCCATTCCCGTCTTTACTTCAACCTTCCCGCCGCGTTCCAGAACCTCTTTCTGAATCAGATACATACCGATTCCATATCCGCCGGACTTTCCATTGGAGCCCTGATAATTCAGTTCCGTAATATGCTCCGCCTCCTCCTGCGGCATACCTTCCCCGTTATCCCGGTAGACCATCAGAATCTCTGTATCCGTCTCCTCCACAGTAATGACGATCTCTCCCTGTCGGTTCATATACCGGATCGAATTTTCAATCAGATTAAAAAAAGCGCGCATCAAAGAAATCCGGTTTCCATAGTACAGCACCTGGTTCTTACTGCTGTTCACCGAAATTCTGATACCCGCTTTCATCGTGATATTCTTAACATAATCAGCCACCTCCCGCACGCAAGCCAAAATATCATAATGCTCTTTTTCCTCCAAAAGCTCCTGTTCCTCATCGAGGAGAACCTTTAACATGGTATCCATATAGTAGATATTACTGCATATCTTATCGATACATTTCTGTTCTTCCTCTCTGCTTGTAAGTGTTCCGCTCTGAAGCAGTTCTCCGTAGCCGCTGATGATGGCAAGCGGCATTCGGACGTTATGTGCCATCAGTCTCTTAAACCAGACAACATCCTCAAAAAGCTTCTGAATCTCCTGCTCCTTTCCCTCAAGCTTACGCCTTTCCTCCTGCTCCTTTGCCAACATAGCCTGCTTCTCACGCCGCCAGGTGAGAAACTCCCAGATTAATAGTTTCATCCTTCCTCCCACTGTTTCCTCTCTTATAAGTCCTGAAAGAGATAGCCGACACCTCTGATCGCACGAATGATACCGGCATGATTTTCATCTATTTTCTTTCGGAGATTCGAGACATGTACCATAAGTGTGCGCACATCTCCCCAGTCCTCCTGTCCCCATACCTTCTTATAGATCTGGCGGTATAGCAGAATCTCCTCCGGTTTCTGAATAAGAGCCATCAGAATATCATATTCTGTGCGTGACAGCTCAATTACTTCCCCACATACACTATCTCTGACCCGATATACACTTCTGGATTTCATATCTATCATAAACTGCTTAAACCATTTCCTGCTGTCCGTCGTCTTCTCGGGCATAGCATCCAGATTTGCCGAGATCCGTTCCAGCAGATTCTCGATTCTCGCAGGCTTGACCAGATAGTCGTTGCCTCCCGTACGAAAGGCTTCTACAATATTGTCACTGTCCCCTAGACAGCTCATAAAAATAACCGGTCCACCATAACCGCATTCCTCGGAACGAATTCGCTTACAAAGGCTCTGTCCATCCGTATCCGGCAGCATGACATCCAGCAATATCAGGTCAATTTTCTCTGATTGCAGCTTTTCCACTGCCTGCGCTCCATCATATGCACATGCCGTTGCGAAACCGTTGGCCTGCAGCTGCATTGCTGTAATGCAGACAATTCCTCATCGTCCTCAACCAATAATATTCTAGTCATTCTTTCTCCTTCCGCTGTGTAAAAAACACTGCTGTCGAATCAAACACACCACGTTCCCGGTTTAAGCCGTTCTCAAACTCACTGATAAACGCACCCTTCTCCCGATTCAGGCCATAGTTTTTCTTAACTTTTTCTTCCCTCTCCATCGTATCTGCATAGAAATCTGTTGCAGGAAACTGTTTGTTCTTATCCTTCATATTACTTGCCCTTCTCTTCATCTACTTAAATAGGCGTTCGCAACATTCTTAAATATTGTATTACAATTTGGCGTAAAATGCAATTTATTTCTATTTTTTATCTGTTTTACTCCTATTTTTTACATATCGATTGTACTCAAGCGAAAATGTGTGCGTGAAACGCAGCTCTGTTATGCATTTCATTACATGTGATTGCATTTCGTACCATTTTGTTATATGATTGACACATGAGTTTCATAGAAAATTATGACTGGAAATAAAGTATGAAAAAAAATGAACGTTATTTCAAAAAACATCACATTGAACCAGACCACATTCTTTCTGTCTATTGTCAGGACAGAAATACTGTGATCTGTCTGGATTCCGGTGAGGAAATTGCATCCACGCTCCGCATGTATGAGGTGATGGAGCTTTTACCCGAAGATGCATTTATTACCATCTGCAGAGGCACCCTTGTACGCCGGGATGCCATTCTGGCGATCAGTGATGACGGAATCTATACCATGATTGACGGAAGAACCTTTTCCGGAAGAAAGCGGAATCCAAGCGAACACAGAAATCTGCGAGAGGAGTTGGGACTAAATGCATCGACCGCACTCCCCCAGAGCTTAGGCGAGGATCCGGTTCCACTCAGACTCCTTGAAAAATGCAGCCTTTTAGATCATATGCCGATTGCATATTGTGTAATCGAGCTTGTGTTTGACGAGGGCGGGCACGGGATTGATTTCATCTTCCGTTACTGCAACAAATATATGGAGATAGTCGAGGGAGTCCCCGTGGAAGATATGGTAAATCATTCCTTTTATGAGGTATTCAAGAATGGTGACAGGAAATGGCTGGTGAATTATGCGGAAGTATCCTTAAACGGTGTGCAGCGATCCATGCATGATTACAGTCCGGAAATTGTCTATGATCTGTCTATTTACTTTTATCAGCCCGAGCCGGGATATTGTGCATGTATTCTGGTAACAGATGAGATAGCCGCTAATACCCGGTGAATTATCTTGACGATATTCTGTTTTTATTTTACACTTTTTTTAGGATTTCGCAAAATGCGAGAAAGGGAACTCTCATGAAAAAGGCATTCTCAGCAAATAAGCTGTCGGTTTTGGAAATTATTCTGTTTATCCTTCTGTTCCTATGCTATCTCGGAACACTTTATTTTGTCATTCAGAATGATCGTAATCTTTTCCTTGTATTTTTTCTTTTTTTCAGCTGTCTGTCTATTATCACCTTATTGGTCAGTCATGCAAAGATTACAAGCTTTGCTCTCCAGAGCACGGAAAATGCTTCTAAGAAGCTTGCCGACGAGCTGCAGCAGCTTCCGGACTATGCGGAAGAAATCGCAGCACTCAAGCAGGAACGTGATCAGCTTATCATCGACAAAGAGCAGTCCTCAGCCACTCTAAGCGACATGAGAAGCCAGCTTGCATCACTTTCGGAAGCCCTTTCAAAGGAACGCGACATGAAATCACAGGCAGAAGAACAGAATCTCAATCATCTGCTTCCGCCAAAGGAGGAGCCGATTGATCTGGATATCATTGCCTGTGCCAGAAAGGTCATCGAGGAGATGAACTCCTACAGTCTGGCCGCCGGGATTTCGCTTCTTCTTTCCAGCGCCAACGATTCCCTGATGGTACATGCAGATGCTTCCTATATCCGCATCCTGTTTCGAAATATTATCGATAATTCCATCAAATACATGAACCGCAACGGAAGTCTCGTTATCACCATCTCCAATATCGGAGAGGATCTCTTCATTGTTTTAAAGGATAATGGCGAGGGACTTCCCCTTCCGGAGACCGCTCATATCTTTGAGCTCAATTATCAGGGTTCTAACCGTGTCAGCGGCAACGGTCTCGGATTAACCCAGGCCAAGGCAATCGTTGAATATTACGGTGGAACCATCTACGCAAAAAGCGAGAGTGGTAAGGGAATGGGAATCTATATCCAGCTGCCGACCAGCAGCCGTTAGGAGGTGCCCATGAACAGAAAAGTTGCCTATCTTATTATGCTGTCTCTCTATGTGATCGTAGGTATCGGAGCTCTCTGCATCATGAAAAATCCGGGAATTCTCCCGTCATTTTCTATTGATATTGCATCCAAAGAGGCGGTCCTTTCCGCTCCGGAGAGCATTCCGGAAAAAGTCACAGAGCCGGAAGAGGTTGTGTCACAGCCAACTCCCCAGCCGGAGGCTCCCGCCGAAGCATCCGAAGAAGTGCCCGAAGAAAAAAAGGAACCGCAGTATACCTATACTGCGATTCAACGTTCCAAAAAGCTTCACATCCGAAAGGGTCCCTCTCTGGAAGACGAAATTATCGGTTTCCTTCTCCCCGGTGATTCCGGTGAGGTCATTTCCATCGGAGAGGAATGGGTTTATTTAAAGCACGAAGCTCTGGAAGGCTACGTCTTTAAGGAGTATTTAAAACTGACTGAGATTGAGTAAGATTAGAGGAGTTCACACTCCTCTAATTCTTTTTCTGTCTCCACCATACGCTCCAGCAGGGTTTCCTGCAGATGCTCCTGCTCCTCTAACTCTCTTTGAAGCTCCATGAGCTTTTCATAGTCCGTTCCAAGCGAGGGATCCATAAGCTTCAGCTTCAGCTCACCTGCTTTCTCTTCACTTTCTGCTAACTGTCTCTCATATTTTTCCAGTTGTTTTATCAAACGTGACTTTATCTTGCCGGGATTATAATAGGCCTTCTTGTCAAAAACATCCTCTAGGGTTGGCGCTTTCGTCTCCTCCCTTTTCTTTGAAAAATCGTTTCGGATGATGCCGGCTTCCCGTTTTCTTTTTTCCTCCAGATATGCTTCGTAGCCACCCTCGTATTGTCTGACTTCCTCTTTATCGAACTCCAGCACACCGGTGGCAATCTGTTTGATAAAGTATCTGTCATGGGACACAAACAGCACCGTTCCGCTGTATTCCTTTAACATCTGCTCGAGTGCTTCTTTCCCAACCATATCCATATGGTTGGTGGGCTCGTCCAGAATCAAAAGGTTGGGTCTTGTATAAAACATTTTGCACAGCGCAAGACGAACCTTCTCTCCACCGGAAAGCTGTCCCATCTTCTTTTCCACATCTTCCCCCGAAAACAGGAAAGCCCCAAGGGCACTTCGCACGTCCTCTCTGAGAAGATCCGGATAGGTATCCCAGAAATTCATAAGCACCGTCTGCTCCGGATCTGCATTATTCACGACGGCTTCCTGTTGGTCAAAGTAACCGATCTCGACATTCGTGCCAATCGTAAAGCTTCCGCCAAGCGGTTTGATACGCTCCACCAGTGTTTTTAAGAGAGTCGATTTTCCTTTGCCATTTTCTCCAAGAATCGCAAGCCGCTGCCCCTTTTCCAATCGAAAGCTGACCTCGCCAAGCACCTCGTCATAACCAATCTTAAGCTTTCTTGCAGTGAGCACTTCCGTATAACTCTCAATTCGCGGCTCAAACATTGCATGAAAGCTTTTTACATCAAAGCGTCTCGGCTTTTCCACCTTGACCATATGCTCGATTGCCATCCGTTTGGAGCGGGTCGCTGCCACCTTGGTCGGTGTATTCTTCCATTTTTCAATCCATTCTGTGAGTCTCTGAATCTCCTTCTGTTGCAGTTCATAATCCTTCTGCTGCTTTGCCAGATTTTCTTCCTTTAACCGCATAAAGGCAGAATAATTTCCGGGATAGCGTTTGATTCTATGATACTCGATCTCATAAGTCACATCGATGATTCGATCCAAAAACATGCGGTCATGCGATACTATGACAACCGCTTTATCATAAGATTTAATGTAATCCTCTAACCACTCAATCGTTGGCAAATCCAGATGGTTCGTCGGCTCGTCAAGAAGCATGATGTCCGGTCTGCTTAGAAGTAGCTTAATAAAAGCCACCTTGGTCTGCTGTCCGCCCGAGAAGCTCCCTATGGGACGCTTCAAGTCCGTCAGCGCAAATCCAAACTGCTGGAACATAATCTCCATATCTGTCTTCCAGGTGTAGCCGTGAAGTGCTTCCATCTGTCTTTGCAGCGCATCATACTCATACATCAGCTTCGGATCGCTGCTTTCATTCATCTGCCCGGTAATTTCCTCCATACGCGCTTCACACGCAAACACCCTGGAAAAGGCCTTCTTAATCTCATCCTCCACCGTAACGGTGCCGTCCTCAAAGCTAATCTGGCGAAGAAACCCAATTTCCTGCTTCCCCGCCATTGTAATACCACACTCCTCATCGCTGTCGAGATTGCTCATCGTGATATCCCCGGCAATCAGCTTAAGCAGTGTCGTCTTGCCGCAGCCGTTTCGCCCGACAACCGCTATTTTTTCCTTATCATGCACCTCGAAGTTAACATCCTCGAGTATGGTATCCGCAGCAAACTGCACCAGTGCATGTCTAATCTGATATCTCATATTTTATTACCTATTTCTTATTCAGTTCCTCAAAAAGTGTCTGAATCATACCCTGTACTTTAGGAAGAACCTCCTCGACGGAAATAATCTCGGAGAATCGCTTGTCTCTGGTGCGAAGCTCCACTTTGCCTTCCGCTAAGTTCTTGGGTCCAACATTAATACGAACCGGTACGCCAAGCAGATCTGCATCGGCAAACATAACACCGGCGCTGACCTTACGGTCATCATAAATCACTTCTACCCCTGCATCCTGCAGCTTCTCATAAATAGCATCCGCTGCCACCCTGCAGTCCTCCTTGTCTGCTCTCATACAGCAGACATGAACCTGCCACGGTGCAATCGAAATCGGCCAGATCGGGCCATAGTCATCGTGCTTTGCCTCGCATACCGAAGCGGCCAGACGACCGACACCAATTCCATAACAGCCCATAATCGGTGTTTTAATACTTCCGTCCTCGTCTGTGTAAGTCATTCCCATTGCCTTACTATATTTGGTGCCAAGCTGGAAGATATTACCCACCTCGATACCACGCTTTACGTTTATGGTCTTCTTGCCACAGCAGGGGCAGATTCCACCCGTTTGAATCTTGGCAACATCCACATACTCCACATCTCCGATGTCGCGCTTGATATTGAGTCCGACATAGTGATAATTTTCTTCATTCGCACCGGCACAAAGGCTTTCGATACCCATCAGGGATTTGTCATAGATAATCTGACAGGCTGCCTCCTGCTTATATGGACCACAGAAGCCGGCAACCAGGCCGCACTCCGGCGTTACGACAGCCGGATGAACCTTCTCACCAAGGTAGTTGGTAAGCTTCGTCTCATTCACCTCGTAATCACCGCGTAAAAATACTACCACATATTCGTCGGTCAGATTCTTCTGGAACATCACTGCCTTGCAGGATTTCTCGACGCTACTTCCAAGGAAGCTGCATACCTCCTCAATCGTCTTACACTCCGGTGTCAGAATCTTCTGAAGTGCCTCCGGCTCCCCTGCCGCATTCTCCACTATATTCTCAGCAGCCTCCATGTTGGCGCTGTAGCCGCAAGACTCGCATAAAACAATCGAATCCTCTCCCGCATCCGCAAGAAGCATATATTCATGGGAGACATTACCCCCCATCATTCCGGAATCCGATTTTACTGCAATCACCTCAGGCACACCGGCTCTGCGGAAAATCTTGTGATATGCCTCAAAGCATCTCTCATAATATACTTCGAGATCCTCCTGTGAAGTGTGGAAGGAATAGGCGTCCTTCATCGTAAATTCACGCACACGGATGAGTCCCGCACGGGGTCTCGCCTCGTCACGGAATTTGGTCTGTATCTGATAGATCATGAACGGATATTTGGCATACGAATTACCATACTCTCTTACCAGATGAACCGCAGCCTCCTCATGTGTCATGCCAAGCACCATTGGACTGCCCCATCTGTCCTCAAAACGAAGTAGCTCATCTCCCACACTCGTAAATCTGCCGGATTCTTCCCAGAGAGAGGCCGGAAGTGCTACCGGGAACAGAACCTCCTGTCCATCAATCGCATCCATCTCCTCACGGATGATCTTCTCTATCTTCTGTGTGATTCTTCGCATCGGCGGATAGAGAGAATAGATTCCGTTGGCTACATATTTCATGTAACCGCCTCTTACACTAAAAGCGTGACTGTCAATCACACAATCGGATGGTCTCTCCTTAAACCGATCCCCCACTAATCTGCTTACTTTCATCTTCAAATCCTCTTTTCTTTCTCTGGTTCTTTATTCCTCATACTCTGCAATCACTTCTTCCAAAATGTCACAGGCTGCTTCAATCGTCTTCTGACAGCGGTATTCCGGTTTAAAGGATTGCGGCTTGATGTCCTTACACAAAACAGAACCATATTTCTGATTGAACTTTCTCATCAAATTCACAACAACCGGACGAATATCAGCAGATTCGTGTGCTTTTGCCTCTACATACTTCATTGACAAAATAGCGGCACCGGCAAGAACCGCACCGCAGGTATTTCCACTCTGGATTCCGGCGCCATAGGCTGCCACCATAATCATATCCCTGTCATGCAAACCCAGGTTATAATACTCATTGCCTGCTCTCAAAATAGACTCCGCACAGTTATAGTTTCCCTCAAAATAGTATTTTCCCAAAAGATCCTTTAACATCGGGCTTCCTCCTACTCATTTATCTCATAATCCATGCATACTCTGGTTGCTGTAAAGGGTCTTACCTTCCCATCTGCAACCGCCACATGCTCGGGATGAACTGCATACCCTTTTAGTGCCGCCACGTCCTCAAAGGAGGAATCGAGCATTAAATCTGCATTTGAGCTGGAAAGCCCCTGAATATGCACCTTTATTTCCAAAAGCCCCGGAATCTTTCCCTGTAAGCTTTCTAATCCTTCCTTGATGCCTTTCTTTATCTCTTCTGCCTGTTCACCGGCATACTGTTCCTTTAATGTCCACAAAATTATATGCTTTACCATTTTTTTACCTGCCTGTTTTTTTCTTTACAGTATAGCATGTCAAAATTGTTCTGAATAGACAAAAATTATTAAAAAGAGCGGATGCCGGTGCATCCGCTCACTTTCGTAAAAACTATTTCAAAATTTTCCTTAAGGAATCATATGCCAGGGTGAAGGCCTCCAACCCGGATAATACCTTGGAGGAGTTACCTTTTAAGCTAACTCCATCCTTTTCAAGCCCTGCAAAGCCTGCAAAATCAAACAGGTGCGGCTCTAAAGAGAGAAAGCCGTCAAATCCGGAATCAAACAGATCTGTCAGAATCTGTTCCACATGGCCGTCTCCATATCCGGCAGGAACAACACTGCCATCCTCCCACAGGGCGTCCTTTACATGAATATAGGCAATGGAATCCTTTAGCAGCTGATAGGCTTCGAGTGTATTCTCCCTTGCCTGTACGAAGTTTGCGAAGTCAAATATCGCTTTGAAGTGCTCCCCATAAAAGGTATCCATAAGCTTTCGGCATTCCTTTGCCTTCTCTCCATAGATTTCCTTCTCGTTCTCATGAAGAAGCACGGCATCATTGGCAGCTGCATAATCCACGAATCTACCGATTCTCTCAAACACCTGTCCCTCGTAGGTCTCAGGTGCTTCTCCCTGCGGTATATAGAAGCTGAACATCCTAATCCGATTACATTCCATTCGGTGTGCAACCTCAACCGCTCTTTTAAAGCTTTCAAAATGCGGCGTGAAATCCTCGCCAATACCTATCTTGCCAAGCGGTGATCCAAGCGCAGACAGTCTGATCCCATTGTCATCCAGATATTTCTTAATCTCCTGAATCTTCTCATCGCTGTGAAAAATCAGATTATCGCCATCCACTCCACGCATTTCCATATACTTTATACCAAGCCCCTGCAGAGCCTCCACCTGTATGGTCAGTTCATTTGCAATTTCATCTGCAAAGCCGGTGATCTTATAGTCTGCCTTCATTTTTTTGTTCTCTCCCTTTTTCTTCCTGCAATACTAATAGGTTCCTGTCGTGTCAAACACCACGCCGGTATCTTCCTTCAAAACGGAGCGCGCTCTTCTCTTGTTCAGCTCCTCAAGAAACAGCTCTTCATCAAACGGAAGCTCAATGGTTTTGTCAAGCCAGCTCGAAAGATGCATAGCATTTGACAGCGTCAAACCTTTGATTCCTTCCCTGCCATCGGCAACCAGCGGACCACCATTTAGTATTCTGTCTGCAAACGCTTTAAATACTCCGGTGTGCTGTTCGTTCTGACCGTCGGTTTCCACAACGATTCTGGTCATATCCGGCTTCTTAAAGCCCTCCTTCTCGGTCATGCAGAATTCTCTCTCATTCACGGCGAGCTTATCAAAAATCAGCTCATTATTCTCACAGACGATCTTACCCATCTCAAAGGTCAGCTCCAGACGATTTGTGCCGGGTGCATCTGCAGTCGTCGTGACAAAGACTCCGGTTGCGCCATTCTCAAATTCCATATAAGCTGTCACATCATCCTCAACCTCAATGTTATGCCACTTTGCCTCATGGCAGAATGCTCTCACACGTACCGGCATTCCACAGAGCCACTGTAACAGATCGATCTGATGCGGGCACTGGTTTAAAAGAACTCCACCGCCTTCGCCCTCCCAGGTT
>CALZEZ010000021.1 GCA_945643825.1 uncultured Lachnospiraceae bacterium | reverse complement strand
GATTGCCTAGAAATAGGTGGAAACATAAATATCAAACTTCTTAGACGGATGCGAAGCATCCTAGAAGCCCCCACTTCTATAAGTGGTGGGTAGTTCACGTAAGGAAGGGAAAAAATATGGGAAGCATGAAAATCAACTACAACGCAACCGCGATGGTCAGCAATAACTCCATAAACCGCAATGACAATTCGCTCTCAGAGTCGACTAAAAGACTCTCCTCAGGACTTAAAATTAACAATGCCAAGGACAACCCCTCCGGACTTGCTATGGCCAAGAGGATGAACCTGCAATTAGAGGGCCTGCAGGTCGGCAAAGACAATTCAAACGAGGGAATTTCGATTGTACGTACAGCGGACGGAGCGCTTTCCGAGATAACGGAGATGCTCCAGCGCATGAATGAGCTTGCGATAAAGGGTGCGAACGGAACGATGTCCGATTCAGACAGAAAGACGCTGCAGGACGAGGTTAAGCAGCTTCAGGAGGAAATCAGCCGCATCGGCTCCGAAACCCAGTTTAACGGACAGAGCATTCTTGACGGAACCTTTGACTTGAAGGGCTACAGTGCTGACGAGAAAGTAAAAGTGCTGAGCTATTCCGACGATGTGCTGGCCGGCACCTATGATATTACGAAATTGAAAGTGACAATGGTAGATGGACAGATCAGTAAAGTTGAGCCGGAGGATATGGTAGTTGATGTAAAGCGAAAATTGAAAGGCGGCACTGCAGATGACACACTTCAGATGAAGGTAACCTCCTATAAGGGAGACACGCTTACCCTGCAGGGAGACGGCGGGTATGAGATACAGCTGAAGCTGTCAGGGGATCTGGATACCACGGCCAATGCACTTTCCCTGGAGCTGACAGGAATCGGTGCGATGCGCATGCAGGTGGGTGCCAATGAAGGCCAGATCATGGAGCTTCGCATTCCGAATGTAAGCCTGAGCCACCTTCAGATTGATAAGCTTGATTATACATCCAAGGAGGGCTGTCTTTCGGCCATTGACTCTATCTCAGGGGCAATCGATTACATTTCTTCTGTGCGAAGCCGGCTTGGAGCCTATGAGAACCGTTTGGAGCATAAGATCAGTTCACTTGACACAACACATGAGAATATGACCGCTGCCTACTCCACGATCATGGATGTGGACATGGCGGAGGAAATGACCAACTATACGACGAAGCAGGTGCTTGCCCAGTCCGGCATGGCGATGCTTGCGCAAGCCAATGAGCGTCCCTCCCAGGTCTTGCAGCTCTTGCAGTAAAGGTGGATATAGTGTGAAAAATCATGCTGATGCGATGATTTTTCACACAGCTATTTGTGCCGCAGGCGCCACAAAGTAGCTCCTATCGCAAAGCCAAATCTGACATTTGGCTTGCGATTCCTCCGACGCAAAGCGTCTGCGGAATGGAGATTAATATGAAGGATGAACAGAAAAAAAGCTATACAGCACGGATAACGCAGGCAAATCCGACCGACCTGTGTGTAATTCTATATGAAATGGTAACAGATTATATCAAAGAAGCCCGTGAATTTCATGAAATGGGTGAGCTGACCGGATTTCGCCTGGCAGTGAGCCATGCAGGAAATACCATGCTGGAGCTATTAAACTCGGTTCGTGACGGACAACCGATCAGTGATAATCTTCGCTCCCTTTACGGATTTTGCATTGGACAGCTTTCAAAAGCCTCAGCGGGAGGCCGGGTGGAGCCGTTAGATGCAGTAGAGACGACAATTGGCGGTCTGCGGGACGCCTACCGGTCGATTAGCAGCGAGGACAAACGCGGACCTGTTATGGGAAACAGCCAGGTTGTTTACGCCGGACTTACCTATGGAAAGGGCGCGCTATGCGAGAACCTGACCGACCAGGGGAGTAAAAGAGGCTTCCTCGTCTGATTGCAACTTTTCCGTGCCGGGGCGGCAGATCGCGATCTGACGCAGCAGATAATCGTACCGCTTGGTGAGTGCAGTCATTTCATAGACATAGCAGTCGATTAATTCCGGATCCATCGCGTGATTAAAACCGTTATACGCATTTTCAAGATGATACTGCGTTTCCTTAAGAGCATCTAAGAGATAATTCTCTGGATGCTCTTGTTGTTTATGGAGAGGGCTTTGACTAAAATAGCACTTCATAGGCAGCTCCTTTGACTTTATATAATGAGAGTATGCCCAAGGTTTGGCTTAATATACCATTTTGCCTGGTATCTGGAAAAAAAGACATAGACGGACAAGTGACCTCATACAATATGATGTGAATCCTTTTCGTCGAGGTAGCCCTATGGATAAATGGATGCAGGCAGCAATCATTATCGGAGTGTGCGTAGTTGTCGTACTGCTTGTGCGCTTTAAAAAGGCAGGAATCCTGCTTTTAAATTTTCTGTTTCGCGCGGTTATCGGTGCTGCAGTCATCTGGTTTGGCAATAAAATACTGCTTTATTTCCAGATTACCGACACGATCGGGTTAAATTTTATTACCCTTTTGACATGCGGCTTTCTAGGAATTCCGGGGGCTGCAGGGCTTTTTGTGCTTCGATTTTTACTTTTTTTGTGAGTCTTTTACAAATTTTGATTTTTTGCGACAATTCTATAGACAAATCACTTGCCGCTCCGTATAATGCAAGTACATTCTACATTCTAAAATCTTTTTTAAAACTCCCCAAATAAGAAATAAGTTCATAGATGGAGAAGAGGTGATTGCGTATTACTGTACTATTCATCATCCTTTTGCTTGCCGTTTTGATGGATTTTTGCGTTGACAGAATCCCGAATGGCCTGATTGCAGCCGGCGTGATACTTTCCGTCTGGTATCAGGGCCGAGCCTACGGCATGCATGGGATTATTCAGGCAGTGCTTGGCATGACGGCTCCGGTTATCCTGTTGTTCCTGCTCTTTCGGATTGGCACACTGGGTGCAGGTGATGTCAAGCTTCTTGCAGTAGCAGGTGCCTTTCTGGGGTTACGGGATTCCCTGCTCTGCATGGCTGCATCCTTTGTGATCGGCGCGGCGCTCTCACTTGTCAAGATGTGCCTTCATGGCAACTATGTGACGAGAATGCAGTACCTTGCCGGTTATGTTCTCACGACGCTTCGAAGCGGGAACATCAGGCGATATAAACATACCGGAGAACCGGGAAGCAGTATTCGGTTTTCACTTCCGGTCTTACTTGGCGTTTTATTAATTTATATGGGAAGGGCAGGTGATGCTTTTGGGTTGTGAGCAAAAGAATTTTGCAATATGTGACAATAATGTCATTTATCTGGAGCGCTTTTTGAATGTCGTTGAAGAACGGCTGGAACGCGAGTTTGCGATCTATTCCTATCAGAACATTGAGGATCTGATTGCATTTCTTAAGCAACAGGAGATTGAGATACTGTTAATTGCAGAGGAGTTATCGGAACGAGTCGCGAAGTGGGAGGATCGGATTGGAAATCTGTTTGTTTTACAGAATCATCCGGCGGTGGGCAAACAGCAGATCTTTCGCTATCAGGCAGCAGATCATATCGTGACACAGATTTTACAAAGCTATGCGGATGGAACAAGTCCACCGCCGTTATCAGCACCCTGCGTGGACAGAAAGCTGCATTTTATCGGAATCTATACACCGATTGGAAGATGCCTGCAGACAACCTTTGCGATGACACTGGGACAGCTCCTTGCCAAAAAGCACAGGACGCTGTACTTAAACTTCGAGGGCTTTAGCGGATTGTCGAGGATCTTTCATCCGTCGCCACAGTATAACATGACAGATCTGGTCTATTTCTACGACTGTGCGAGAGAGAAGTTTATCTACCGGCTGGAGCATATGGTTTTGCAGATGAATGAGCTTGACTATGTTCCGCCGTTTGAAAATTATCAGGAACTGGCTTCTATACGAGGGGAGAAATGGAGGGAGATTTTTAGCTATCTGGAACATAACAGCAGCTATGAGTATGTGATACTTGACCTGTCAGAGCACATGAATGGGTTATTGGATATCCTTCGCTTTTGCGAAAAGGTCTATACGATTACCAGAGAGGATGGCTTTGCCCTTGCCAAAATGGAACAGTATGAGGCCATGCTAAGAGGGCTGGATTACACGGATGTCTTAGAGAAAACAAGCCAGAAAAGATTCCCTGTCTTTCGACAGATTCCTGCTCATATCGAGCAATTCACCTATGGAGACGTAGCCGATTACACGAAGAATCTTCTGCGAGAGGACTGGTGTTATGACGCATGAACTGGAAGGAGATGAAGGAGAATCTCAAGGAAGCGGTTCTCTCCTCGATTGATTTCTCGAGAGAGAATACCGAGGAAGAAATTTTTGAGATTATTGATGAGCAGATTGTTGTTGCTTCCAAGAAACAGCCGATCGACATGGACGAGCGCCTGCGAATGCGGCGGGAGCTGTTTTCATCTCTCAGACAGTTGGATATTTTACAGGAACTGGTGGAGAATCCTGACATTACTGAGATTATGGTAAATGGAACGCAGAATATCTTCGTTGAGCAAAATGGCAGTATACGGAAATGGGATACAGCCTTTGATTCCGAGGAGAAGCTTCAGGATGTTATTCAGCAGATAGTAGCTTCCTGCAACCGCGTGGTTAATGAATCTTCACCGATTGTGGATGCCAGACTGGGAGATGGTTCTCGTGTAAATATCGTATTAAATCCAATTGCGCTAAACGGCCCGATACTGACAATCCGGAAATTTCCGGATAAGCCAATCTCAATGGAAAAGCTGTTGGAGCTTGGGTCGCTTACAAAGGAGGTGAGTGATTTCTTAAGTAGGCTCGTGCGTGCGCGATATAACATCATGGTCTGTGGAGGAACAGGCTCTGGCAAAACGACGTTTCTCAATGTTCTATCCAATTTTATTCCGGAAGAAGAACGCATCATTACGATTGAAGACAGCGCAGAGCTTCAGATTCACAGGGTTCCAAACCTCGTATCCTTAGAGACAAGAAATGCCAATGTAGAAGGATGTAGAGAGATAACGATCAGGGAGTTGATTAAGGCAAGTCTCA
Organism: uncultured Lachnospiraceae bacterium; assembly: GCA_945643825.1. Taxonomy (GTDB): domain Bacteria; phylum Bacillota; class Clostridia; order Lachnospirales; family Lachnospiraceae; genus UMGS2037. Next base: position 7,299 of record CALZEZ010000021.1, on the reverse strand, counting down.
GGATGAGACCGGATCGAGTGATCGTCGGTGAGGTGAGGGGCAGCGAAGCGATTGATATGCTGCAGGCGATGAATACAGGACACGATGGCTCCATGTCGACAGGACATGCCAACAGTGCAAAGGATATGCTGAACCGGCTCGAAACTATGGTGTTAATGGGGATGCCGCTTCCGTTAGAAGCGATTCGGGGACAGATTGCAAGTGGAATTGATATTATCGTACATCTGGGGAGGTTACGCGATAAATCAAGAAAGGTGCTTCAGCTTATGGAGGTGATGGGAATGGAGCATGGAGAGATTGTCCTTTCACCACTGTATCTGTTTGAAGAAAAGGGGGAGAGCAATGGCAAGATTATCGGAACACACGAAAAGGTTAACGAGCTTGTTCATCGGGAAAAACTCGAAGCAGCGGGAATTAAGCTTTGATCCGCTGTTACTGTTACAGGCGGTTGCGGTGACCTGCTTCTATGCATGGTTTTTTTACCGGAGCGTCCTTGGCCTTGTGCCGATGCTTCCACTTGGTGTCAGACAGTATCAGTATGGTCTGCAGGATAAGAGACACAAGCAGGTCAGAAAGCTGCGTCTGCAATTTCAGGAGCTGCTGCTGTCAGTGGAAACCAATATGCGTGCCGGATATTCGGTGGAGAATGCATTTCGGGAAGCACAGAGACAATTAGAGGAGAGATTTGGAGCAAAGGATGAATTTGTCGGACAGATATTCTCTATCTGCCAGGGCTTGGAGCATAATGTTGCGCTCGAGCAGCTGCTGTTTCGCTTTGGCGAAGAGAGCCATGTGGAGGAAATACAGGAATTTGGCGAAATCTTCGCCGCGGCAAAACGCTCCGGTGGAAGGATGAGTGAGATACTGGTATCCTCGGCGCAGGTCATCGGACGAAATATCGAGACGGAGGAGGAGATACAGGTGCTGTTAACTGCTAAGAGAATGGAAGGCAAAATGATGCAAGTGATACCGTTTCTTCTGGTGCTTTACCTGCAGATGACCTCGCCGGATTTCTTTTTAGTGCTGTATCACAATGCAACGGGGATTATCATCATGACTGTTCTGGCACTTCTTTATGCCGTCGCAGGTGCATGGTCAAGAAAGATATTGGAGATTAAAGTGTAGAGTGATAAATGGGGGAGGATATGATTGTAATATATGGATTAATGGTTTTAGCGGGGATAGGTCTTATAGTTCACAGCCGGGGACAGCCGGGAGTATTTATATATAAGAAGGGGTTGATTCTGGCGCGCAGACTTTCCGGGCATCCGTTTAAGAGCAATGCGCTTGTGGTTTCGGATTTTCAGACACTTTATCCTTTTGAGAGGTCACAGGAAAAAGTGGCTGATTATTACAGGAAGAAGATACATCTGGTGTTTCTGATTATTCTGGCTGGCGCGGTGGTTGCATTTTTGCTCACATTAAACGGAAGGCTGGATGACCGGATTCGGGATGGAACCTTCCTGCAAAGAGCAACTTATGGTGGGGGTGAGAGTCAGATCACGATAACGCCGGTGTGGGAGAGTGCATCATCTGTGCTTGGGGAATACAGTGAACCGGTAGAGATACAGGTTGGAGAGCGCAGATACACGCAGGATCAGCTGGAACAACTCTATAATGAGATGCTGGATAAACTCAGTCAGATAATCCCTGGAGAGAATGAAACCCTGTCCCACGTGGATAAACCACTGGTTCTTCCAACTGCAATACCGGGATATCCCTATAAGATCTCCTGGGAGATCAGTGATTACCGATTGTTAGGGGAAGACGGCTCGATTGGAGCCAACGTGTCACCGGAGGGTGAGGTCGTGAATCTGATTGCTAACTTTACCTATTTTGGGGAAAAGCGATCCTACGAACTGGCTGCGGTGATCTTTCCAAAAGAACTGACAGCAAAGGAACGTCTTAGAGAGCATATGCTGCAGCAGATTCACGAGAAGGATCTGGAGACACAGTATGAGGAAGTCTTTGCGCTTCCGACATCCATTCTTGGGGAGAAGGTAACATGGATGGAGGAGAGAGAGGACTACAGTGCGATGCTGTTTATCATGTTCATTTTGGCAGCAGTCGTCATCTTTTATGCAAAGGACAGGGAACTTCATCAGGAGATTGAGAGGCGGCAGCAGGAGCTTCTTTGTGATTATCCCGGGATTTTGTCAAAGCTAACGCTGTACATTGGGGCTGGGCTTACCGTGAGAGGATCGATTAAAAAAATAGTCCGGGAATATCAGACGAAGCTGAAGGATTCTAAGAAGCATCGTTACGCATATGAGGAGCTGTGCTTTGCAAGCTATGAGATGGATAATGGGGTATCGGAGGCAATGGCGTTTGACCACTTTGGCAGAAGGTGCAGGCAGGCCTCCTACAGTAAGCTTGCATCTCTTTTATCGCAAAACAGCAAGAAGGGAAACAGCTCTCTTTTAATTCAGCTTCAGAATGAATCGGATAAGGCACAGGAGGAGCGGCGCAATCTGGCACGCAAGCTGGGGGAGGAGGCAGGTACGAAGCTGTTATTTCCAATGCTTTTGTTGCTTATCATGGTAATGCTGATGATTCTGATTCCGGCAATGCTGTCGTTTACATTTTAATTAGAGAAAGGTATGGGGATAGATATGGAAACAAACGTGAAGAAACAGAATGATGCATGTAAAACGCTTCAGGATTTCTGGCAGGAGGAAGATGGGATGGGCACAGTAGAGATCATTCTGATCATCGTGGTATTGATCAGTCTGGTTATTATCTTCAAGCGTCAGCTCACAAGTCTTGTCAACTCAATTTTTGGAAAGATTAATGAGAGTGCGGGCGGTATTTAGAAAGAAGACCCGCGCCTCTGTGTCTGTATTCTTTTTGCTTGTCCTGTCTTTTTTACTGTCACTTCTCTTTGCTTTGCGGACGGCGGTGCTGGAAAGCACCAGAAAGCTGCAGATCGAGCAGGCCATGAATACATCCATGAATGCCGTCTTTGCGGAGTATCATAGGGAACTTCTGGATCAATATGATATCCTTGCCATTGACACCTCTTATGGGACAAGCAGTACAGATGCATATAATACAGCGGGACATTTGCAAAGCTACATGAACGGTAATTTTGGAAAAGGCATGCTAAAGGACTCGGACATGCTGGGACTCACCGCAGAGGATGTCGCGGTAGAACAGGTAAAGAGACTTACTGATGGGGGCGGTCTTGTTTTCGAGAAGCAGGCAGTTGCATCCATGCGTGCCATGGCAGGATTGCCCAATCATGAAGAACAGGTCGGGGACGAAACGGGGGATTACCAAAAAGCGCAGGAGCTTCTGTCCTCGGAATCGGAGAATGCCATGGATCAGATGTGGGATCAGGCAACGCAAAGCCTTTCTTCGCAGGAGCTTCCAACGATTACGGATGAGACAGGAGAAGAACAGACGGTGGCACTGGAGAACCCTGCGGATGCGGTATGGTCTGCCAGAGGACTTGGCATCCTTCGACTTGTCATAGAGGATCAGGACAGTCTCTCCAATGAGCGGGTTAAGAAGGAAGAGCTTTTGTCGAACAGGGAATGCCTGCGGGAGTATTGCGGGGAGGGGGATATCTCCGTTGGGATAGGTGAGCAGCTGGCCTTTCGGCAATATTTGTTTATGAAATTTGGTCATTACCGAAATCCGTTAGAAAAATCCCACCTCAAGTATCAGATTGAATATCTGATTGCTGGTACAGAAAGCGATTATGACAATCTGGAAAAGATAGCGACAAGAATTAGTCTGCTTCGTTTTCTTATGGATTATCGCTATCTCTCCAACGACGCAGCAAAGATTGCGCAGGCAAAAACGGTAGCACTTGCCCTGACGGCAGTGGCAATGAAACCGGAGCTAGAACCGTTCGTGACAAGAACCCTTCTGTTTGCGTGGTCGTATGCGGAGGCGGTCTCCGATGTGAAGCGGCTGCTTGACGGTGGTAAGGTTCCCATGAACAAAACGTCCGCTGACTGGCGGCTTGGAATTGAAAATATTGGAAATTTCAAGGATGAGCTTGGAGGTGCGGGGACGGAGACCGGATTAAGCTATGAGGAATATTTAAGAATTTATCTGGCGCTGGTGCCGGGCGAACGGCTGGCAAAACGTGCTATGGATCTCGTCGAGACGGATATTCGTAAGACTAGCGGAAACGAAGCCTTTCGGCTGGATAACTGCATCGTTAGTCTGGATGCGGGTGTGAGAGTCGTGGCAGCAGGTAAAGAATACTATATCCGGCGCAGGTTTGCCTATGACGACTGAGGTGTGCGTGGAGATGTCCTTTTTACAATCTATCAAAAATAAAATAAATGCTCTCCTGAAAAAGCAATCGCTATCTATTCCAGATCATCCTATTCACAATTTTGTAAGAAGGATATCTCCACGCACACTTTGTGCAAGCCTGTCGTTAGAGGCAAGTATCGTTGTCCCCTTGTTCCTGTTTTTCTGTCTTACGCTGTGCTCTCTGTTAGAGCAGTATCGAAGCTACAGTATGATGTCATATGCTGTGCAACAGGTTGGAAATACCATTTCGGTAAACAATCACATATTGCTTTCGGGTCAGATTGAAGGGCAGATACGGGAGCTTGCAGGGGACAAGGCGAAGGAAAGCGACGTCAGTAATTTGCTCTATCTGGGAGGGAAAGTAAGCTTTGATCTGTCCTACCGGGAAGAGACACTAATAAATATCTGGGGTGTGAAGAAGCAGGAGCGGAGGGTTCGATTCTATGGGCATCAGTGGGTGGGCTACGAGCTACAGCTCACCGATGTGCGGGATGGGGAGGAGTATGTCTTTGTGACAACGAACAGTGAGGTGTATCACCGAAGCAGAGACTGCACGCATCTTAAGCTGTCTATCAGCAGTATGCCGGCATCGACAGTGCCATCCTCGTATCGCTCCTGTGAGAGATGCCATGCGGTCTTAAGCGGGATGGTGTATGTTACGGCGCAGGGAGACTGCTATCATAGCAGCGTTGAGTGCAGTGGTTTGAAAAGATCGGTACGCGCCATTCCACTTTCGGAAGCAGTCATGTACCGCCCCTGTTCCAGATGTGGAGGTGGACAATGATGAGAGGGCTGTTTGGGCTGTATTTGTGCTGGCTGTCTGCAGAGGATTTGAGAGAATATCGGATATCTGTCTGGAAGCTGTTACCGGGAATTGCCCTGCTTGCAGGAAGCAGTTATGTTGGGCTGCAGCATGCATTGCCGGGGGTTATTGCAGTGCTCCTTGCTTTGGCTAGCAGGGGAAGGCTTGGATGCGGCGACGGGGCAGTAATTCTGCTTATGGGGCTGCTTGTGGGAGGCACGCACTGCATTTTTGCGGTGATGCTGGCGATTTTTCTGATTTGTACGTTTCTGATATTCCGGGGCGGCGATGTGCAGACAGAGATGCTTCGTCTGCCCGGAATTCCCTTTTTGACAGTGGGGTATCTGTTATCCGAAATGCTTGCCGGTACGATGTGAAGTGCAGCATGATGCGTGTTCCGGATGTGACAATTCGAAGTTTTATTCAAACAATGGGGGTGGAGCGTTGGGCTTGAGACATAGAAAGTGGAATGCTTATCTGACGATTGAGGCGTCTTATATTTTACCGCTTGCAATGGGAAGCTTTTTGTTCTGTGTGGGAATGCTTCTCTACTTTTCAGATCGATGCATTCTCTACCAGAACATGCTGAGGCGTGGGGTGGTCGCTCAGATGGCTATGGATGAGGATGCGGATCACACGATTGGACTGATGCCTGTGTTTAATGTTGAGGAGCAAAAGGTGAACTGGTCCAAAGAAAAGGATAAGGTGATTGTAGAGATGAGTGGGAGTGAACATGACAACTATTCAGGGAATGGGATACTTGGCGTAAACGGAAGGCTTGGAACGGGGAAGCGGGTGGAATTGCCTGTCTATGATCCTGAGAAGCTTTTGTGGGAGCGCAAGCGGCTGAAATACTTGGTGGAGAAGGGCGTTGATTTAGTTGGTGATAAGGAATGAGGGAAGAATATAGATATCTGATGCAGGCGGAGCACTGCTATCTGAGGAGAGAAAAGGGAGAAGAGGACGGACTGGAGCTGGCAATGCTGCTGCAGAATACAGTGAAAGGGTTACTGACATGCAGACAGCAGCAGAGAAACGGGGAGAGCTTTCTGCTGTTTGATGTCACCTCAAAGAAAACGCTGAGTGATTTGTTTGAGGGGCTTTCTCTGCAGGAAAGAGATATACGTGCTCTTGTAGAGGAGATCATCCATATTGTCAGGGAATGTGACAGGTACATGCTGGACCGGTCGAGACTGATTCTTGATGCAGAACGGATATTCTGCAACCAGGATGGTTCGAAATTCTTTTTCCTATATGATCCATACGTGGAACAAAACGGGAATGAGAACCTGAAAAATCTGGCAGACTTTTTGATTGCCAGAGTGAACTATGATGATGAGTCGGCAATCGACCTGGCCAATCGCGTCTATTCCGCTATCCGCAGTCCAAACTTTACGATGAGGACATTACAGGAGTGTCTGGAGTACCGGACACCAGATTGCGAGGGAGAGGAAGAGAAAGAGGAGGCTCTAAAAGCAGAGGACTCTGCAGACATGCACATGACAGCCGTATCCGGCTTTCAGGTGAAGGCACTTTTGTCTGTTCTCATTCTTGCCATAGGATTTACGGTTGTGGTTTTGGCAGCTATTCTGTTAGCCTGCTTCCGGCTGACCTGGAAAGAACAGATGTTAGTTACGCTTGCAGCAATCGCAGGGCTTCTGGCAGTGATTCTGTGTATTTTGAACATATTGCGACAGAGACGGAGACTTCCGGAAGAGCCGGAGCCGGTGGAAACCGCAAAGCAGATGGATGAGAAGACGGTTCTGGTTTCTGCCGGTGAGTATTCGGAAGGAAGAGGACTGCAGGGAATTGGTTGTCACCGGCAACTTTGGATCCCGTTTCCCGGACTGCCATACACGTTGGGGAAAAGAGAAGGTTTTGTGGACTATTGCCTTGAGGATCCTACGGTCAGCCGGATCCATGCCAGATTTTTTATGGAGGGGGACAAGATTTATCTGACAGATCTGCATTCTACGAATGGAACTTATGTGAATGGAATGCGGCTTGAACCGGAACAGAAGCTCGCAATCAGACCCGGAGACCAGATCAGTTTTGGAAAGGCTGGCTTTATTTACTGTTAGTCTGCAGTTGCCTTATGTGTTTGTAATACGCCCAAGGTGTGTAGTTTCTTGAGAATTGGAGGTTGATTATTGACGAGTCTGTTGCCGGATAATATAGTAATTAAGAATAGTATTCAGCGCATACTGTTTTTCAAATTTGATAAT